>VCAY01000059.1 GCA_013607635.1 Campylobacterota bacterium | reverse complement strand
CGTTTAAGTTATTTCTTATAAAACGGCTTTTGTTATCAAAATAATATTTATATATCAAGATATATTGATATATAATAAAACCTCTTCGCCCCTTAACCAAGTGCAAAAATTACAATATTGTTGAAATTCTAACACAAAAAGCTAAATTCTCCATTTTCATATTGGTAAAATACCTTTTTCTACCAATATTAATGTGATTCGCCATTTGCCACTATCTTCATCAAAGAACATAAATTCATCATTTACTTTATACCCAATAGCTGTCCAGTCCTCCCAATATCCATCCCACTCTAAGCTAAGAGTGTTGTTTGTTGTATCAACACTCCATCTACCTTTATTATAAGAGCCAACATTATTTTGACCTTCTATTCTTCCATCTTTATATGAATTTGTTTTTGCTATATACCAAGTATTATGATACAGATATCTAGCTGTGATAGTTGCTTGTATAAATATATCTTGTATCTCTTTTGCACTTAACATCATATGCCCTTGTGCTGCTATAATATCTCTTGTTAAGGTATTGTCTGTACTTTTTAGCATTTTATATCTTCTCGTATAACTTTTATCTAATACATTGTAGCAAAAAAAAACACTAAGTAGTCAACAAAAAATTACAAGCTCTATTACTTCACCAATTACTGCTTCTATTACAGTTCTAGATGATGAGATTTTATTACCAAGTGTCCCCGCTGGAGCATTTGGACACCGCTGACGGTTGTATAGTGTCCACATACTCATTTATGAGCCATCACTTTTCGCATAGATTCCCCCTTCATCTCAATCCTGTGTGCAGAATAGATAAGCTTGCCCATCATAGCATCTGCAATGGTGGCACCTATATATACCCCTAAAAAATCAACTACCTATAACTCAGCCTTATATTTTTTAATACCTATTACGGTTATTTGCTCTTTACTTTCATCCACTTTATACACGATAGTGTATCCTTTGAAAACCGGTTATAGTTGGATTTTAGAGCAATGGAAAATGATTGCTGAGTGGATGATTGTTAAGTATGGTGGTTAGTTGCCGATGGTATAACAGGTGCTTTTATGACAATCGTTGGTATTTTAACCATTATTGTTACAAATTATATGCTCCACCTCAGGAGAATGGGAGCAAGGGCAACTTATTAAACATAATGCTTCCAAGTCTCACCATGTTGGATCCACATTCAATCGCAAGTTCAAAATCACTACTCATCCCCATGGAGCAGATCTTGGCATCTGGAAGTTGCTCAAAAATCTCGTGTGTCGTTTGAAAACTTTTTTTGATAAGCTCTTTATCTTCTGTGTGTGCGCCGATGCTCATAACACCTTTTAGGTGGATATTTGGGTATTTCTCTTGAATCTCTTGGTATCTCTCAAGTGCAATCTCCGGCATCACACCGTGTTTAGACTCCTCTTTGGCAGAGTTGATCTGCAACAAACAATCGATCGTTGCATTTTTAGCTTCAAGTTTTTTGTTAAGCTCTTTGGCAAGTTCAATGGAATCAAGCCCTTGAAAAAGGGTAGGACTCAGATCGATAAGGTTGTTGATCTTGTTTTTTTGCAAGTTACCGATAAAATGCCACTCTAATGGCAGCTCTTCAAGCTCGGTAGATTTAGCCTTGAGATCTTGCACCTTATTTTCGCCAAAAGCGCGTTGACCGATGTTGTAAAGTGTTTCGATCTCATCTGTGCTGGAGTACTTACTTACTGCAACAATCTTCACAATATGATGCCCACTCACCCTCAGACGCGCCTTTTCAACTCTGCGAATCATATTGTCGATATATATTTTATACTCTGTTTGTGTCATTGCTTACCTTTAAAAAATTAGTAAAATATTTATTCTTCCTTGTTTGCTTTGAAGGTTGTACTAGCTGGTAAGCCTGCTGATGTCGTTATATAGACCTACCCCCATAAGAGCAAAGAGGATCACCCATCCCGCAATGGTAAGCTTGACCATCACCTGCTCACTTATTTCGCGTCTAAAGATCATCTCATAAAGGTTAAAGATGATATGACCACCATCAAGGGCAGGGATTGGCAGGAGGTTAAGCACACCAAGATTGACCGAGATAAGTGCTGTGAAGAAAAACAGCGTGATCCATCCCGCTTCTGTAGCATCGGAAGTGAGTTGCACGATGCTGATAAACCCACCGAGTTGATCTACCGGAACTTCAGCAAAGATGAGCTTTTTCACTCCCGTAAAGATCATTGTAGAAGCATAGAGGGTTTGATCGTAGGCATATTTGAGTGTGCCAAAAAAGCCAAGATCGAGTTTGTGTGTCACACCTGCAGAGCTGATGCCAATCATCTTGCGTTTGATATCTTCGCCGTACATATTTTTGGCATCTTTAAGCTCAGGTGTAAGAACGATAGTATGCAGATAACCATCTCGCTTGACTTGCAGTGTGACATCGCCGTTTGACTCGCCGATGAGCTTTGCCATCTCACTCCAGCTTGTGATCTTTTTGCCATCGATTGCTGTGATTTCATCTTGGTTCATAAGACCCGCTTTTGCAGCAGGGGAGTCTTTGACCACCTCGCCGATTACAGGTGAGAGCTCGCTAGGACCAGCCAAACCGATGGTAAAATAAAGCACAAAAGCAAGCACAAAGTTTGCCAAAGGACCCGCAAGGAGGATGAAGATCTTTTGCAGAGGTGTTTTGGTGTTGTAGCTGTCAGGATCGTATGATTTTTTGGTTGGATCGGTGTCATCTTGCCCTTTCATACGCACATAACCACCTAAAGGGATAAGCGCTATACTCCACTCGGTTCCCCATTTTTTGATTGTGGCAACACGCTTACCAAAGCCGATGCTAAAAACTTCAACATACACACCCATGAGTTTTGCAGCGATGTAGTGTCCCAGCTCATGAAAAAAGATCAGTGCCGATAAAACAAGTAAAGATACAAAGATACCCATTATTTTTTCTCTCCCAAAAGTGCTTTTCTAAACCCCCAAAGATATTCTGCTCCTGAGTAGAGCGTGAGAAAAACAGCAAACCAAAGCAGTGCATCATCATAAGGCCAGTGCATGATCAAAAATCCGATCGCAAACATCTGTGCAACCGTTTTGACTTTTCCTGCCCAGCTAGCTTTGACACTGAGCCCTTCACTTACTGCAACAGTTCTGACACCCGTGATAAAAAGCTCGCGTACAATGATGATGTAGATCGCCCAAGCTGATGCACTTCCCTCTATCATAAGACCCAAAAATGCAGCCAAGGTAAGCATCTTGTCAGCCAATGGGTCAAGAATGGCACCGAGCATCGTCATCTGATCCCACTGCCTTGCGATAAAGCCGTCAAAAAAGTCTGTAACACTCGCAAGGACAAACAAAAGTCCGGCAGTGTAGTAGCTCCAAGTGATATGGTAGCCGTTATCGGTAAAGATCTGAGGGTTAAGCATCACCCAAAACATTAATGGGGCAAGTAAAATCCTCAGCGATGCTAAAAAATTTGGTAAATTGAACAAAAAAATCCTTTGCAGGAGAATTGCGATGGGTGCAAACTACTGAAAAGTAGTTCCACCATCGATGATGAGGGTGTGCCCTGTGATCCAGCCAGCTTCGTCGCTGCACAGGAATTTACACGCACCGCTTAAATCTTCTGGAAATCCCATGCGATTAAGCGGGCTTCGTCGTTCAGTTTCCGCTCTTACCTCTTCGTAGTTTGGAAAAGCCCTGAGTGCATCGGTATCGATCGGTCCGCCACTTACGGCATTAACACGGATATTTTTCTCACCAAGTTCCGCTGCGGCGTAGCGCACCATTGCCTCTACCGCCGCTTTGTTCGCACCATGACCCGCGTAGTTTGGTGTGTAGATAAGATTACCTGTTGAGCTCATCGAGATGATGCTTCCACCTCCCACTTTTTCTATCCTTTTTGCTGCTTCCTGTGTACCTACGACAAAAGCATCAACCGTAGCTGTCCAGATATTGTTTAAGCCTCTTGGTTTAAGACGCATAAATGGACCAAATCCACCAACAACGGCGCGTCCGGAGATGATCGCGTTAGAGATAAAAAAGTTGAGTTGATCAAAATCCTCATCAAACTGCTTAAATACATCTTTATAGGTCTCAGGCTCTAAGATATTGAGCTTGTACGCGTGTGCTTTGATGCTATATTTTGCTTCAACATCAGTGATGATCTCGTTAGCCGTATCGGCACTTGAAGCGTAGGTAAATGCTACATTGGCACCTGACTTGGCAAAAGCATAAACAATCGCTTTACCGATCCCGCGTGTTCCACCGCTTATAAAAAGTGTTTTTCCTTTAAAATCTGCCATTACATCCCTTTGATATCATAATTTTTCATAACCTCTTCGATCTTTTTCATGTTGGCACTACTCGGTGCAACAAGCGGCAAACGATACTCAAGTGTGTCAAGCAGTCCTGCGATGTACATTGCCGCTTTTACCGGAATAGGATTTGCCTCACAAAACATCACACTGTTAAGTGGGTAAAGTTTGTCATTGATTGTTTTTGCTCCTGCAAAATCACCACTAAGTGCTAGCCTTACAAGCTCACTCTTAAGATCAGGCATAAGATTGGAAGTAACAGATGTGATCCCCGCACCTCCATTTGCCAAAATAGGGTAGTCGATCGCATCATCACCAGAAAATACTTTAAAATCCGCTCTTTTTGAAAGCAGCTCAACTGTGCGTTCCAAACTTCCTGTAGCCTCTTTGATCCCATAGATATTAGCCACATCATCAAACAAACGGATCGCCGTATCTGCCTGGATATCTACACCGGTACGACCCGGAACATTGTAAAGCATAAACGGAAGCTCAGGCACTGCCTCGGCAATTGCCTTGTAGTGTTGGTAGAGCCCCTCTTGGCTTGGTTTGTTGTAGTAAGGACTTACAGAAAAGATCGCATCAACACCACAGCTTTGTGCGTGTTTTGCTATCTCAATCGCTTCGTGTGTCGCGTTGCTGCCTGCACCTGCGAGCACCTTTGTAGGAGTGCCTTTACAAACTTCTACAGCGATCTCGATACAGCGTTTATGCTCGTCATGTGTGAGTGTCGCACTCTCACCCGTTGTTCCAACAGGGCAGACGGCATCCATACCGTTTTTGATCTGTCTTTTGATAAGATCTGCGTATTTTTGCTCATCAAGGTTCCCATTTTTAAAAGGGGTGATAAGAGCAGTTGATGAACCAGTAACAATATCCATACAATACCTTTCAAATAATCGCGAAATTATAACAAAAAAAAGTTGAATTATAGCCATAACAAAAATAAGAAGCAGTAGAAAATTAGAACAGGAGATAAATAGTCACCCCTGAAAAACCAAAAAACTCCAAAATTTAGGCATATACTAAGCAAAAACAGGCTATAATTTCAACCAATAACCACTCCATATCAGACCATTTTCTGGTCAAAACAGGTGTAAAAATTGCTTCGTAAATCTCCAAAAAAGACTTAATTAAAAAAACGGGTGCTTACTTTTCTACTTTTTCTTATAATTCACAAGATAATAATCAACTAAATTCAG
>VCAY01000058.1 GCA_013607635.1 Campylobacterota bacterium | reverse complement strand
CCAAGAGTTTTCTTATGGACTAAGCAATTTTCAAGCCCTGCTTTTAACTAGCAATTAGGGTTATTTTAGTATTTGAGGTGGAAAAATGTAGAGAAACAGGCTTCCTTCGCCAGGCTTTGATCTTAGCTGTAGCTCAATCCCCTCTTTCTTTATGATAGAACCTACAATATTAAGTCCGATACCAAAACCACCCTTCTCTGTATTTTCACGATAATAACGTGAAAATATTTTTTCAACATCCTTGATCCCCACTCCATAATCTTGAAAAGCCAAATAACATTTTGATTTTTGTACATACAGGTTGATATCAATTTTTGCATTTTCATGGGAGTACTTAATAGCATTAGAGAGATTGTTATCTACGAGCCGTTGCAGCTCTTTTATATTCATATAAACAATTGCATCTCCATCTATGCATGTATTTATCATAACATTTTTCATGGCAGCTACTTCTGAAAAATAGTCGATTCTCTCCTGGATAAATTCTGCCAAACTAATATCCTCTTTGTGATATGCCAATTGTTCATATTTAATAAGATAATCCATATCATTGTATATGTTTGAAAGCACTTTTGCTGCTGCTTTCATCCTTAAAAAGTATTTATTTTGTTCATATTTTCTGTTATATAAATCAATATTAACGTTAATAATCGATAATGGCGTATTGATCTCATGCATCGAATCTTTGATGAAATTATCTAGTTGTTTATTAAGTTTTTTAAATGGCTTTGCGAATGTCTTTAAAAAGTACACACTCAAAATAAATACCAATACCAGTATAGAAAGAAGGATCATGAAAACTTTTTCATATACCGTTGCGTAAGAGATCGTATTGTGCACCACCAAATAACTTGAACCAAAATATCTCTCTGTTGGCAATTTCATAATTAAAAAAGCATCATTTCCATCAAGATGATAACCATCTTTGAAGTATTCAATAGGTTTTTTTATCAATGTAAAAACAGGTTGAAACTGCTCATCATACAAACCAGAATCAAATGTATTAAACCTTGGATATTCAAAATATTCTTCATTTGCATCAAAATTTTGCATCGCATTAACAACAAGAAATGCTTTCTCCTTTAAAAGTAACTTATTTTGAATGGCATAGATGTTCTTCATATATACAGTATAGTAAAAGAGAGGAGTTAAAAGCACTACTCCTACAAGCACAGAATATATCAGCGCATATTTTGTTGCATATTGACTATCTTTCAATGATGTATCCCAAGCCTCTGCGGTTTTGAATAATTGCACAAGGAAGTTTCTTTTTGAGGTTGTTAAGTTGCACACGAATCGTTGCAGGTTCAACATACTCTCCCCAAACCTCATCTTGTAACATCTGTGTTGAAACTATGGAATTTTTGTGTTTAATAAGCATCTCAAGAAGCTCTTTTTCTGTTTTTCTAAGAACAATCTCTTCACCTTTGTACATAAGACGTGCTGTTTTTAAATCATATTGCAATTCACATCCCAAGTCTATCAGTGAACTTTCATGCTTTAAAAATGCAGCACACGCCTGCTCAATCCTCAACTCCAATTCCTCAAGATCAAAAGGTTTACGAATATAATCACAACATCCTCTTCTGTACCCCTCTTTGAGATTATCTATATTTGTCAGCGATGTCAAAAAAATTGCCGGAATTTTGATACCGTTTTTACGAAGTTCTTTTAAAAAATCAAAACCATTCATTGAGGGAACATTAACATCTAAAAGCAACATATCATAACTTTTTGAATATGCTGCATCGTATGCTTCTTCCCCATCTGAAAATCCATCAACTTCATACCCTACATCTTTTAAAAACTCTTCTATACTAACACGCAATCCATATTCATCTTCTAACAATAATATTTTCATTTTATTTTTCCATCTATCTTTTTTATAATTCTTCTATTTAAAATAATCTGAATGAGTTCGTCTTTGGAATATTTGCTGTATTGTTCATAAGCTTCATCCATAAAAACCTCTCTATCTTCCCTGTCAACAACATCTTCCAACTGCATCAAATCTGTTCCATAAAATTGATGGTACAACCCCTTACCATTAAGATGTTCCTCTCTCACAATTTTATACAAATTACTCTTTGTCACATTAATCAAAAACGAAATATCATCATCGAGATTTCTAAAATAACCCAAATAGCGCTTTGGCAGAACAAAAATAAAACCACCTATAACTTTTCCGTCTCCATCGCGCATTTGCTCATAAAATATATATTTATTATCTTTATAGAGCACTCCATTAAGTTTCAAGCTTTTCATATTCAGTGTTTTTAACGTTTGAATATGGGAATAATTATAATTTCTATTTGAAAGAATATAATCACCAATTGTAAGGTTTCCCATCATTAAAATAGCCGGGTCTGCGCTCTTCACATCTAATAAAACATAAAGATCCACCCCTATACTACTAAAAAAATCTGTCAATTTTTTAAAAAATGAAATCGACTCAACAAAACCTACCAAACGATTATTTTTATAAAGAGGCACTGTTGCTTTTACACCCAAACGACGACCTACTTCGATGGAGGTTCTAGGCGTTGTATGTGTCTGAAAATATTGCAAGTCTGTACGATAGTCCCCTATAGGCATGCCGGCATACACATCATCCCAACTTCTTGCAAAAATATTCAAATCTTTTGTTATAACCTGTGCACGAATTTGCTTACCGGTGTTTTTTCTAACCACTTCGACTGTATCATAAAGTATTTTATACCCAAGATCTTCATCATCATTAATCAACGCATCGACCAAAGCTTGGTTTTTCGACAACAACAATGCGATCCGAAGATCTTCCATTTTATAATTTTTCAACTGCACATCTAATGTTAATTGTAATTGATCTCTGATATGGTTTATCTTTTCCTCTTGCACTTCACTCCTGTAGTATAGTGTAACCAGTAAAACACTCAAAAGAATTACAACGAATGCAATAACAATATATTTAAGAATCTGTGACACGAAATAGACACCTCAACACTTTATTAGTCAAAATTATATCACAAAAGAATTGCGTTAGAAAAATATGCACTAGTTAAAGAGGTTACCCCATCCATGATAAGTAGATTAAAAATGGTACTTTATTTTAAAAGATTTCTGAAGGTATTTCGATGGTTATTATGGTGCTCACGACTGGACTTGAACCAGTGACCACCACCATGTCAAGGTGGCACTCTACCACTGAGTTACGCGAGCAAATGTGTCATAAAAGAGGTGGAATTATAACAAATATTTCTTAAAATAATTTGTTTTGCAAAATATTTACATATTCTCATTTTTTTACTTTTAATTTAGGTATATAAGTAGTATAATTTCACTTCCAGATGATACTAAGATACAGGTATCAATTATTTACTTACCATGAAGGTACAAAATGAATATTGCAGAATTAGAAAATCTTGGACTAAAGAGCATAAGAGAAGTTTTTTACAATCTTTCTTATGATGAGCTTATCGATCATGAGCTGAAAAATGGTGAGGTCAAGATGACCAAACAAGGAGCTACCGCCGTTGATACAGGCATCTTTACAGGACGAAGCCCAAAAGACAAATACTTCGTAGATCGCTCCCCTTCTAACAAATATATCGCTTGGGGTGATGTGAACCAAAAAGTGAGCGAAGAGATCTTCGATGAACTTTTTGAAATTACACTTGAGCAGCTTTCCAACAAAGATCTTTACGTTATGGATGTCTACAGCGGTGCTTCACCTGCTTCAAAAAAATCTATCCGCTTTATCACTGAGATTGCTTGGCAGTCTCACTTTGTAAAAAACATGTTTATCCGCCCGACTGAGAGTGAGCTTGAAACATTTAAGCCAGATTTTACAGTATTTAACGCATGTAAGACAGTCAATAAAAAATGGAAAGAACACGGTCTTAACTCTGAAGTGTATGTTCTTTTTGATGTTGAGCGCAATATGGCTATCATCGGCGGTACATGGTATGGTGGCGAGCTTAAAAAAGGGATATTCTCTATGATGAACTACTGGCTTCCACTTGATGGTAAGCTCTCTATGCACTGTTCTGCAAATGTTGGCAAAGATGGCGATACAGCTCTTTTCTTTGGACTCTCTGGTACTGGAAAAACAACCCTTTCAACTGACCCAAACCGTGCACTTATCGGTGATGATGAGCATGGGTGGGACGACCACGGAGTATTTAACTTCGAAGGTGGCTGCTATGCAAAAGTTATCAATCTCGATCCAAAAGGTGAACCGGAAATCTATGGTGCCATCAAACGCAATGCACTTTTAGAAAATGTTGTACTTGATGATGAGGGCAATGTAGAGTACGATGATGATTCAAAAACAGAAAATACGCGTGTTTCTTACCCGATCGAGCACATCGAAAACCACAAACCTGACCTTATGGCGGGTCATCCTAAAAATATCATCTTCCTTTCTGCAGATGCATTTGGGGTACTACCTCCGGTATCTAAACTTACAAAAGAGCAGGCAATGTACTATTTCTTAAGCGGCTACACGGCAAAAGTAGCCGGAACAGAGCGCGGCATCACAGAGCCTGTTGCAACTTTTAGTGCTTGTTTTGGTGAAGCATTTATGACACTACACCCAACAGACTATGCAAAACTTCTAGGTCAAAAGATCGATGAGCATGGTGTGAATGTTTATCTTGTCAATACCGGATGGACAGGTGGTGAGTATGGAGTTGGTAAAAGAATGAGCCTCAAAGATACACGCGCTTGTATCAACGCCATCCTTGATGGCACGATCCATGAGAGTGAGTTTGAAACAACAGATGTCTTTAAACTACAGATCCCTAAAACACTAGGAGATATCAACCCAGATATCCTTAACCCTAAAAACGCTTGGGCAGACAAAGAAGCGTATGATGCTACAAGAGACAAGTTGGCAAAAATGTTTGTTGAAAACTTCCATAGATACGATGATGGCTCTAATGAGTTTGACTACTCAGCGGCAGGACCACAAATCTAAAACTGCGTTACATGTAACGGCTACCTCTTTTGGGTAGCCTTACTGAGATACAACCACAACAGCCCGCCAATAGTTACAAGTATCACAGGAGCAAGCCATTTATTTTGAGCGATGTAGATTGCAAAAGCCTTCAGCGGTGCTCCAAACATGTAACTCGCCACCCCAAAAACAATCGCCCAGATAAAAGCCGCAGAAACATTTAAAATCGCAAACTTTTTAAAATCATACTTCGTTAATGCAATAGCAATAGGGATGATCGTTTTTAGCCCATAGATAAACTTCTGGATAAAGATCACCCAATCTCCATGCTTTTTCATCAGTATATGTGAGAGTGCCAGCTTGCGTCGGTGTTTGCGAAGTGTATCCATCATCATCGATTTTTGGTAGCGTGTCAGCCAAAACAGCAATACATCACCAAGCATATTGCCTAAAAACGCCACCGTTATCGATGCCGTAATATCCATCTTCCCCATATAGCTAAGCACTCCAGCGGCTACAAGTCCTATAAACCCACCACCAAGAGAGTAGAAAAAAAGTGCTATATATCCATAGGTTGCTAAGTTATTGAAAGTATCTTCCATTTATCTTCTATCCTTTATTGTTTTTTCTTGTCTGTAGAGTTGAAAACTTGTTTTAAAGGAGGCTCAGAGCGAAGCGAGGATTTGTCCTCTTTTAAAATAAG
>VCAY01000057.1 GCA_013607635.1 Campylobacterota bacterium | reverse complement strand
TTGAGTAAAAGTTTGAAGCTGAATTTAGTTGATTATTATCTTGTGAATTATAAGAAAAAGTAGAAAAGTAAGCACCCATTTTTTTAATTAAGTCTAAAAGTACCAATGATAATACATTACTATGGATGCGTAATTGGTCTCCCCACGAGGACTCGAACCTCGAGCTAGGCCTTAGGAATGCCCTGCTTTATCCAGTTAAGCGATGAGGAGAAGTACAACTTTATAGCTTGTATATCTGATATTGCAAAGGGAGAAAATGAATTATAAAGATGGTGCGCCCGAAGAGATTCGAACTCCTGACCGCCGGTACCGCAAACCGGTGCTCTATCCAGCTGAGCTACGAGCGCACATATTTAAAGAGGATGAAATTATATCTATTTTATCTTATATTATCCTAAATCAACCCTCTTTTTCTATTTTTTCCAACGTTTTTTTAATTTGAATACTTTGACCATAAAGTTCATAGCTTTTTCGTACATAAGCATACAGTAGTTGTTTGATGTCATTGTTGCCTTCAAAGTTAAAATCATTTTGCATTTGATTTTCCAAAAAAGAAGCAAAATCATCTTCTACATCAACATCAAATCTCCTACCGTTGATATGCAAACCAAGCTTTTTACCCATTACCCTAATATGCTCTCAATTTTATTAACGATCTCTTCGATCTCTTGATCTTTTTGGGCATTAAGCTGTGTCAGCTTTTCTATCTCTTGTGTTTTAATATCACACTGCCCTTTTACACTAATGAGCTCGTTTCTTAAAGATTCGTTTTCCTCTTTAAGCATCTGCAGTTGTTGTAAAATTTGTGAGATACCCTCATCTAATCTTTTTAAAGCACTTTTGTCTTCCATATTTTTATCCAATAGCAATTTATATTTCTTGAAATTCTATCATAATTCAATCCAATAGGAAATTTTTTATATCAAATTTGTTATAATTTATAAAACTCTATAGGTATGGATACAACATTTATGGATCATTTTGAAGAATATTGTACGAAGTTTGTTCAAGAAGTGGGTGCCAAAGAGGGTCCTATCTCTCCAGTTATCACTTCATCGGCATCATTTGGGTATGGTGATAGCCAAACGGCAGAGGGGATCTTTAACGGCAGTGTCAAAAAACCACTCTACTCACGCGTAGGCAATCCAACAACTGCCAAGTTAGAGTCTATCATGGCGATGATGGATGGAGGTGTTGGTGCGGTAGCTACAAGTTCCGGCATGGGTGCGATCACCCTTGCTGTGATGAGTCTAGTGAGTGCGGGTGATCATATTATCAGCATTGGAGGTCTCTTTGGAGGAACCTACTCATTTTTTAGTGAAACACTCAGCCGTTTTGGAATTAAAACAAACTTTTTTGATGTTGATGAACTAGATGCTATCAAAAATGCCATCACAGAACATACAAAGATCATATTTTTAGAGAGTGTCGGCAATCCAAATATCCGTCTGCCTGATATCCAATCAATCGCAAAAATTGCCAACGATAACGGTATTGCCCTCATTGTTGATAACACCATCACACCACTAAGCATCAAACCACTTGAGCTTGGTGCTGACATTGCTGTTTATTCCACAACAAAAATCATCTCAGGGAATGCTTCAGCCCTTGGAGGATGTGCAGTTTTTCGATCCATAAACGAGGGTGACGATAAATTCAAATCGGACAAATACCCCTTTATGGCAAAGTTCATCAAAGGTGCAGGCAAAATGGCACTTATTCCAAATGCAAAAAAAAGAGCGCTAAGAGATTTTGGTATGAGTGCCAATGCGCATGCTTCCTATCAGACGATGCTTGGTCTTGAAACACTCCCGCTTCGTATGCCAAGAGTTGTGCAAAGTATTGAGACGGTAGTTAAAGCACTTGATGCTCAAGGAGTTCATATCAACCATCCATCGCTGCCAAAACATCCACACCACCAAAGATACCAAACACTCTTTCAAAACGGATGTGGTACCCTCTTTACGATCGACATGGGTACACAAGAAAAAGCTTATAAGTTTTTAGACAACTCAAAACTCGCAACTATCACTGCAAACATTGGAGACAGCAGAACGCTAGCGCTTCACATGGCTTCAACAATCTACAGTGATTTTAGCGATGAGGAAAAAGAGTTTCTCGGCATTACCGATGGGCTTATTCGCATCTCTGTAGGGCTTGAAAACCCTGAGGATATCATCGATGACTTTATCCAAGCTTCGGAGTAAAAGATGGCAACCGATACAAAACATGAAGTTGATGTTGATTTAGAGCTTACCTATCCTAAGAAGTATAAAGTGTATCTTCTTAATGATGATTATACAACGATGGATTTCGTGGTCGATATTTTGATGAGTATCTTTCACAAAAGCTATGAGGAAGCACAAAACATTATGCTAGAGGTGCATAAAAAAGATCGAGGTCTGTGTGGCGTTTATACCCATGAGATCGCTGAGACAAAAGTGATGCAGGTGATCACCAAAGCAAAAGACAACGGCTTTCCGCTTAAAGCAGTTATGGAGGAGGAGTAGATGATTAGCTCAACGCTTAACGATATCTTCCAAAAATCGATCCGATTTGCCAAAGAGTTGCACCATGAATACCTCACAATAGAGCATGTGTTTTATCTACTACTCGCTTCAAAAGAGGGAGCATCGATCATTGAAGCATGTGGTGGTGATGTGGAGGCTATGAAAACGGCACTTGCGAAGTATATTCGCGATCATATAGAAAAACTGCCTGAACATATTAAACAAGAACCTTACGAGAGTGTTGCCCTCTCACGACTAATCGACAAAATGGTACGCCATATCCAATCATCCGGGCAGATGAGTGCTGATGTAGGAGATCTTTTAGCGGCACTTTACGAAGAAGAAAATACTTTTGCCTACATGCTTTTAGAGCACTACCAAATCTCCCGCCTTGACATTTTAGAGATCATCTCCCACACAACAACTGAGCCACAGGAGCAAGCAAAACAAGGCGCACTTGAGAAATACTCCATAAACCTTGTACAAAAAGCAAAAAATGCTCAAATCGATCCCATCATAGGAAGAGATGCAGAGATAGCAAGAGTCACTCAGATCCTTTGTCGCAGAAAAAAGAACAACCCTATCCTTGTGGGTGAGCCGGGTGTTGGAAAAACTGCTATAGCAGAAGGCTTGGCACTCAATATCGCTAACAATCAAGTTCCAAAGATCTTACAAGGCTCCAAGCTTTATGCACTTGATCTTGGAGCGATGTTAGCAGGGACAAAATACAGGGGTGATTTTGAAAAACGGCTCAAAGCGGTGATGGATGAGCTTAAACAAAAAGATAACGCAATTTTGTTTATCGATGAGATTCATACCCTCATAGGTGCCGGTAGCACGAGTGGCACAATGGATGCAGCGAACCAACTCAAACCTGCCCTTGCCTCAGGTGAGATCAAGTGCATGGGAGCTACAACCTTTGCAGAGTATCGCAACGGATTTGAAAAAGACAAAGCACTCAGTCGTAGATTTTCAAAAGTGGACATCCAAGAGCCAAGTGAGAAAACAACCTATCTTATCCTCAAAGGTCTCAAAGAAAAATATGAAAATCACCACCATGTTCACTACACCAACAAAGCACTCAAAACTGCCATAGAGGTCTCAAAACGCTACATTACAGACAGATTTCTACCCGATAAAGCGATCGATATTATCGATGAAACAGCGGCATCGTTTCACCTAAGAAAAAACAAACAACTCAAGGTCACCGCCAAAGATATCCAAAAAACGATATCTAAGATGGTTGGTATCACCACCAACCGCATCGATGCAGACGATACAGAAAAATTACGCTTGCTTGAGAGCGAGTTAAAAACAAGGGTGATCGGACAAGATCAAGCAGTAGAGCTAGTAACCAAAGCGATCAAAGTAGCTAAAGCAGGTCTTACACCCAAAAACAAACCCATCGCATCATTTCTTTTCTCAGGTCCAACAGGTGTCGGTAAAACAGAGTTGGCAGTAGCCCTTAGTGAGATCATGGGGATCCATTTTGAGAAGTTTGATATGAGTGAATATATGGAAAAACATGCACTCTCAAGGCTCGTTGGTGCACCTCCGGGGTATGTTGGGTATGAGCAGGGGGGTCTCCTTACTGAAGCGATCAAAAAACACCCTTACACCGTACTGCTTTTAGATGAGATCGAAAAAGCGCATCCAGATCTTATCAATATTTTACTCCAAGTGATGGATAGCGCGACACTAACCGATAACAACGGCTACAAAGCAAATTTTCAAAATGTGATCCTTATCATGACATCTAACATTACGGCAAACTCCCGCAGTGTTATGGGATTTAACAAAGATGACTCAATCGCTAGTGATGAAGAGCTTAACAACTTTTTCACACCTGAATTTAGAAACAGACTCGATGCAGTTGTAGAGTTTAATCAACTTACACCGGAAGTTATAGAGGGGATAGTTGAGAAGTTTATCCAAGAGCTTAATAATAACCTTAAAAAACAAAAAATTGTAGTAACACTTGATCCACAGGCTACTAAGTTTATCGCCAAATCCGCCTACTCCAAAGAGCTGGGTGCACGCCCGATCAAGCGGTTTATCCAAGAGAATATCACAGATAAGCTAAGTGATGCCATCTTGTTTGGTGAGCTTCAAAATGGTGGCTTTGTCGATGTTACATGTAACGATGAGCTAGTTCTTCGATTCAAACCACTTACACAAAATGATACCCCAGCTCAATAAATTTTCACTCGATTTTCCCCATCCAAACAGTGCTAACAAAGATGGCATCGTTGACCTTAACCCCTCAAGACTTATGCGAGCTTACCGGCAAGGGATCTTCCCATGGTACTCTCATGGTGATCCCATCCTTTGGTGGTCACCCAATCCCAGACTCATCATGGATCTAGATGATTTCAAACTCTCAAAATCTCTTAAAAAAAGTATGAAAAAGTTTACCTACAAGTTTGATAATGCCTTTGAAGAGGTTATAAGAAAATGTGCCCAAACACCAAGAAAAGATCAACTCGGCACCTGGATCAATGATGATGTCATAGAAGCATACACACAACTATACTACATGGGTGAAGCACATAGTGTTGAAACTTATGTAGATGAAAAACTCGTAGGTGGACTATACGGTGTAGTTGTAGGAAAAGTATTTTGTGGCGAATCGATGTTTAGTCATGTAAGCGATGCATCAAAAGCTGCTTATGCAATACTGCTGCAACATCTAAAAGATTGGGGGTACGATTTTATAGACTGCCAAGTTCCAACCAATCATCTTAAGTCACTTGGTGCTAAAGAGGTTTCACGCGACTACTTTTTACAACGACTGCAACACTCAAATATGGATAAAATTGAACATAACTGGCAAATAAAACCCACCTCAAACACCTAAAAAATCAAAAATCAATTGTCGCTGGCACGCACGCAACGCACATAATGGAAGTTACTCTTATGGTACCAATGGGCATGGCCGAGGTCGAAGTACACATACCACGCAAAGCCCGTATCGCTGGCATCAGTCGTCGCAGACCAGTAAACAGAGGCTGCCAAATACTTAAACCCCATATCCATAGCAGGATTATACTTCGCTCTGTTTGGCAAGCTGTAGAGTTCATTGAGGTTTGGTAGATGCCAGTCACTATACCCTCCAAGAGTAAGACTTTCACAGTAATTTATAGCATCGCTCCAGTTCATCGTTGTGCTGTTTGTTTCATTGTTATCTTGCCACATAAGATTGGTCGTAGTATCTAAAACCACCTCTTTGGTATCATCTCGCAAAAGATCAGCCTCCAAAAGCAGACTAAAACCTATCAAAAGCAAAAGGATCACTCTCATCTATCACTCCTATTTTATTCATAAGATTGTAGCTATTTGCATGCTTTGCGTGGCTTGGTAGTGTAAAATAATTTCTGTAAATTCCAAATTGACTATGATTGCAAAAAAATTAAAAGGATGGTAGAAATGGAA
>VCAY01000056.1 GCA_013607635.1 Campylobacterota bacterium | reverse complement strand
TATATAATATGGAATAAAAAATGCTTATTGAATGTTCAAGAAACAACTTGAGGTATTTTTATGAGCATTGCAATATCCAAAACACACCATCTCATCGCTGAAGCGCTTGATTATCGAGCTGCTCGTCAAGATATGATCGCATCAAACATCGCTAATGCCGATACACCCTATTACAAGCCTCGTGATATCCGATTTGAGGAGGCGTTAGCACAAAAAGCAGCTGCACTTTATCATGAGAACAGCAATGAGCTCAAGATGGCAATGACCGACAAACACCATCTCAAACCTCAACATGAAAATACCCTAAGCAAACCAACACTCTATTTTCGAGATGGTCATCTGGCACGTAACGACGGCAACAGTGTTGATATCGATGTAGAAACAACAGAGATGAGCAAAAACTCAATTATGTTTAACGCACTCATCCAAGCAAATAAAAAAGACACGATGATCTTTCGTAGTGTGATCGAAGCATCAAGCAAAGTATCGTAAAGGCAACATGTTATGAGTAATTTTTTAAACAGTTTTGATATCAGCGGTTACGGTCTCTCCGCACAAAGAGTTCGTGTCAATACCATCTCAAGCAATATCGCCAATGCTCAAACAACTAGAACCGATGAGGGTGGACCCTACAGAAGAAAAACAGTGGTTTTCAAGGCGATCGATTTTAACAAATACTATAACAAAGCGCTCGGTGAAGCAAGCAACCAAGCCAAATATCAAGACCCGCTCGATGAGGGGCAATTTGGAAAAAAGGTAAATCCTGCTATAATGAGCGTTATAGTTGACAAAGTGGTTCGCGATGATTCTAAACCACAACTAAAGTATGAGCCAAACCATCCCGATGCAGATGCAAATGGGTATGTTGCGTATCCAAATATTAATCCTGTAGTGGAGATGGCCGATTTGGTAGAAGCGACAAGAAGTTATCAAGCCAATGTCGCAGCATTTGAAAGTGCAAAAAATATGGCAAACAGTGCTATCTCGCTGTTGCAGTAAAGGAAGTTGTAGATCATGGATAAAAATATAAACTCTATCTCAAAACTCTCAACAGCAGACCTTCTAAACAACAAAAACAATACCGCTCCAGCCGGTAGTGCCGACTTTGCCAAAGAGCTCAAATCTGCACTTAACGAAGTCAACGAGATACAACAAGATAAAGAAAAAGCGATCGCCGATCTTGCCACAGGTCAAGTCAAAGATCTACACCAAGCAGCACTTGCCATCGGCAAAGCGGAGACAAGTATGAAGTTGATGCTTGAGATCCGTAACAAAGCTCTGAGTGCCTACAAAGAGATCAGCAGAACACAACTCTAAGCATCCCCTTTCACATCGATGAAAAACAACCACAACAAAAGCAAAAAGATCCTCCTTATCTATCTACTCATTGCGGTAGGATTTTTGATCTTTATCTCTATGATGCTTTTTATTGTGCTCGATCCTAGACATTCCCCCTCCAAATATACCACACAAAGCTCAAAAGCATCAAGAGGCAGTATCATCAGTGCTGATGGATTTCACATCGCTTCGACTAAAAAACTCTACAAAGCTGTTGTAGATACCCGCTATATAGATGAGGGGAAAAAAGATCTTTTTGTCCAACTTTTTAGCATCTACTCAGGGATCGATCAAACAAAGATACTTCAAAAGATCAGCAAAAGAAAAGGGGTAGTGGTTCTTAGTTACAACATCCCTCAAATTCAGGCAACATATTTAAAAAAACTCGCTTACGAATTGCGAAGATTCAAACTCTTCAAAGCGATCAAAAACCCTCGTACCGGACTTTTGAGCGTTCATGGTCTTAACATTATCGAAAGCGGAGAGAGCAGAGAATACCAGTATAAAGATCTACTCACTCCGATCATCGGCTACCCCCATAAACTTGAGGAGGATGGTTATACTTTTGTGCGTGGTGTCAAAGGTATTGAAAAACGCTGGGATGATGAACTCTCAGCCAGACAAGATGAGTTTAGCCGAGGTAAGCGTGATGTCAACGGCTATATCATTCTCAATAAAGAGAGCTTTTCCAAACCTAAACTCAATGGGCTTGATCTAAAACTCACCATCCCTGTAGCGTTTCAGATCAAGGTTGAAAGGATCCTCGATGCAATGAAAAAACAGTTGGATGCCAAAGAGATTATGCTAGCACTGATGGATTCTAAAACCGGTGATATCTACGCTATGGCATCTTCAAACCGCTACAACCCGACACATATCAAAAGGAGCGATTATCCATCGCTTAACAGCGGGATGATTGAATACAGTTTTGAGCCCGGCAGCGTCCTTAAACCAATCACTTTCTCCTTGTTGTTGGAGAAAAAACTCATAAATCCTTACGATCTTGTCAATGGACACAATGGGCATTTTAAGATTGGTCGCAAGGTGATCACCGACGAGCATCGATTTGCTTGGCTGAGTGCTGAAGATGTCATTGTGCACTCATCCAATGTCGGTATGGCGCAACTTGCACAAAAACTCGCGGGGTATGAGTTTTATGAAGGGCTTAAAAAATTTGGTTTTAGCAAAAAATCGATGCCAGATCTTATCTATGAAAAAGCGGGTTCAATCCCAAGTGTCAAGCGACTCGAAAATGAGATCTACAAAGCAACATGCTCCTACGGCTACGGGATGCGAGCCAATCTGATGCAGTTGCTTCGTGCCTACTCAGCCTTTAACAATAATGGTCGCCTTACTACACCCCGTCTTGTAGATGCACTTATCGATCAGTATGGTCAAGTTACAAAACTTCCTTATGAACCAAATGAACAGGCAATAAGCTCTACCACAGCACAACGGATGAAGAAAATTCTTATCAAGACAGTTAACAAAGGAACAGGTGTCAAAACAATCACCAAAGGGGTGGAGATAGGTGGCAAAACAGGAACAGCGCATATCGTTGAAAAAGGGCAGTACGTTGGGCGTTATAACGCCTCATTCATAGGTTTTATCAACGATAAAAAACATCACTACTCGATGGGGGTTGTGGTCGTTGAACCCCAATCGAGTTATTTTGCATCACAAACAGCTGTGCCGGTTTTTAAAAAAGTAGTTGATCTTATGATCGAGGAGGGGTACTTAAAGCCAGATGTTATCGAGTAGTCTTGTTGTTCCGCAAACCACCTCAACCAAAACTATAGTATCTCCTACTTGAGCTACCGTAACAGGGTTAAAATCTCTGTTGACTATTGCCACATATCCTATCTCTAAAGGTTTGAGTATCTCTACCATTTTTGTTTTGATCTGTGCAGTATCATTCTCACCCCGCGCTATCATTCTTGCAGCCTCATAAAGCGATGCCGAGATTTTGAGCGCTTCTTGCCTCTGTTTGTCACTGAGGTAGGCATTGCGGGAACTTAGTGCCAATCCGTTGGCATCTCTTACAGTATCTACCGGCACAATCTCTATATCTAAAAAGTAGTGTTTTACCATCTGCTGTATAAGATTAAGCTGTTGGGCATCTTTTTTACCAAAGTAGGCTCTTGTGGGACGTACGATATTAAGCAACTTCATCACAACTCGAAGCACACCGCTAAAATGACCCGCTCTTGTGTTACCTTCAAGCACATAGCCACGCACATCGGGTGCTTCAATCTTTACCTCATCTTCAAAGTAAAGGTTTTGTGCGTTTGGGAAAAAAAGCACATCGACACCGCTAAGCTCACAGATCTTTTTATCGGCATCATCTTTTCGGGGGTATTTGTCAAAATCTTCACCCTCTAAAAACTGTGTTGGATTAACAAAGATGGAAACCACAACAAGCTCATTTTGCTCTCTTGCGTTTTGAATCAGTGTTCTATGCCCTTCATGGAGTGCACCCATCGTTGGAACAAAACCGATCGTTTTGTTTTGTTCTTTAAGGTATTGCTGCAATTGGATAGGATCGTTAATAATTTTCATCTCGTTTTTAAGTCCAAATATAATATAATCTCGCAATTATATCAAAACCCTAAAGCCGTATTATAATTGTTGAAAAAACAGGACAAATCCTCCCTTCGGTCTGAGCCTATTTTTTCAACAATTATAATACTACATGTAACAATGGATAATTGCAATGGATAACTACGAATACACAGAACTTCTAAAAAATGTCAAAACAAAAATGGATAATATCACCGGTGTTGTTGAGCCTGAAAGAATCGAGGCACGCTTAAACGAAATAGAGACACTTGAGAACGACCCTGAATTTTGGAACGACTCTACAAACGCAGCCAAGGTGCAAAAAGAGAAAACACAACTACAGCGAAAACTTGAGAAGTATAATATTGCCAAAAGTGCCGTTGAGGATGCGATCGAGCTGTACGATATGGCAAAAGAGGAGCAAGATGAGGAATCGATCGAAGCACTTTTTGAAGATGCCCCGAAGCTAAAAGAGCAGATCCGCTCAATGGAGATCGAGGTACTTCTTAGTGGAGAGAGTGATGGTGCAAACGCGATCCTCTCGATCCACCCGGGAGCCGGTGGAACGGAGTCGCAGGACTGGGCTAGTATGTTGCTTCGTATGTACAAACGCTGGGCTGAGAGGCATGATTTTAAGGTGGAGATGCTTGACTATCAAGTGGGTGAAGAGGCAGGGATCAAAGATGCAACGTTGCTCATTAAAGGGGAGAATGCCTACGGGTACCTCAAGGTAGAAAACGGCATCCACAGGCTTGTTCGCATCTCGCCGTTTGACTCCAACGCCAAACGCCACACCTCTTTTTGCTCCGTGATGGTCTCCCCTGAGATCGATGATGATATCGACATCGTGATCGAAGATAAAGATATCCGCATCGATACCTACCGTGCCAGTGGTGCCGGTGGGCAGCACGTCAACAAAACAGAGTCAGCAATCCGCATCACCCATATCCCAACCAACATTGTCGTGCAGTGTCAAAACGATAGAAGTCAGCACAAAAACAAAGCAACAGCGATGAAAATGTTAAAATCTCGCCTTTATGAGCTTGAGATTGAGGAGCAAAAAGCCAAAGAGGCTGGAGTTGAAAAAAGTGAGATCGGATGGGGGCATCAGATCCGAAGTTATGTGATGCAACCATACCAACAAGTGAAAGACACACGCAGCAATGAAGCGTTTAGTAATGTTGCAGCGATCTTGGATGGAGATATCGATAAAATGATCGAAGGTGTGCTTATTGCACAAAATAAAGAGAGTTAATCCTCTTTATCCCCTTTTTTTAAAAAACTATACCCTACAAATCCTGCACCAAATACCATTACCATAAGCATCAACATACGCAACTGTTTTTTTCGTGTTTCTCGTAATGCTGCCGATATTTTATGGGAGTTATTTTGCGGTTTGGCTTTTTGAGTAGTCGTAGAACCCCCTACCGCAGCTTCTATCCTTGCAAGATTTGCAGCCGCTTTTTCGTTTTCACTCATAACGTTTTGCGGTGCCGCCCAAAAATAGGTTACAAGCCCTAAAACAAGCAAAAATACCCCAACACTGCGAAAAACAACTGCTTGATGTTTGAAAAAAAACTCCATCTATTCTCCTGACTACTTTTATACTAAAGCAAAATTATGTCAAAATTGCCTTATGAATCTACTTAAAGAGTTTTTAGTTCAAGACAAATGCTCCTATCTTGATGGTAAAGAGCAAACAATGCACTGCAAGGTGATCCATCAGTGTACAAGCGGTGCCAATCAAGAGTTGATAGAGCGTGGATACAGACGTTTTGGTAAAATGTATTTTAGGCCAATCTGTGCTACATGTAACGAGTGTCAGAGCATAAAAATCGACGTTAAAAACTACTCTTTTTCCAAATCAGAAAGGCGTGTATTAAAAAAAGCGAAAGATCTTACTATCACACTGCGTAAACGGTGATGAAAATTTTGGTTTTGAGGTGCTTTATTTTTTTCAAGACAAACTTATAGGGGTTGATCTCGTAGATATTCTACAAGCCTGGTCTTAAGTTGTAACTTGGATTAACCAGTTAGTCCTGCAAAGATTTGCCTTGCAACTAACAGCATCTCTTTTA
>VCAY01000055.1 GCA_013607635.1 Campylobacterota bacterium | reverse complement strand
TTAGATCTACATCAAATCTTACAAAATACTTAAATTCAGTTATTTATAAGTTTATAAGGCTATACTTCCACCACTTAAAACAAAACTTGAAAGGTTCAAGATGAAATTTACTAAAATCGCTTCTGCTGAACAGATCGATCAAAAATGGGTTTTGATTGATGCAGAGGGTAAAACTTTTGGTCGTCTTATCACGGAAGTAGCAACTATTCTTCGTGGTAAAAACAAACCATGTTTTACTCCAAACATTGACTGTGGTGACTATGTGGTTATCATTAACGCTTCTAAAGCAGTTTTTAAAGGTGCTGACAAGTTAGCAAACAAAGAGTACCACTCTCACTCTGGTTACTTTGGAAGTACAAAAAGTGTGAAAATGACTGAGCTTTTAGAGAAAAACCCTGAGAAACTGTACAAATTGGCAACTCGCGGTATGCTTCCTAAAACTAAGCTTGGTGCAAAAATGCTTAAAAAATTAAAAGTTTACGCTGGTGCAGAGCATCCTCACACAGCGCAAATCGCTAAGTAAGGATAGATAATGGCAGAAAAAATTTATGCAACTGGTCGTCGTAAAAGCTCTATCGCTAAAGTTTGGTTAACTCCAGGTAGCGGTAAAATTACTGTAAATGGTCTTTCACTAGACGCATTTTTGGGTGGTCTTGAAGCGAAAAAACTTCGTGTAAAACAACCACTAAACATCACTAAGCAAAACGAATCCGTTGACATCGTTGCTACTACTTTAGGTGGTGGTTTCGGTGGTCAAGCAGATGCGCTTCGTCACGGTATCGCTCGTGCACTTGTAAAATACAACCCTGAGTTAAAAGCTATCCTCAAACCAGAGGGTATGATGACTCGCGATGCTCGTGTTGTTGAGCGTAAAAAACCAGGTAAACGTAAAGCTCGTCGTTCTCGTCAGTTTAGTAAACGTTAATCTTTTTCAAATATCCAGATTTTTTCTGGATATTCCTCCTTTTTTAAACCTCTAATTCTTTTAAATAGTGTACAATTACGGTAATCGCAAAAAAGGTTACAAAATGACAAGATTGAGATTACGGTAGGGTAGTATGGTGAAGTACCTTGTTATTTTACTTTTTAGTGTGATGCTATTTGCAAGTACATTGCATATAGCCTCCTCCTCCAACCCTTCACGACTCAATCCCATCATCGCTACCGACTCAAGCTCCTCTGAGGTAGTGGGGTTTTTGTTTAACGGGCTTGTAAAGTATGACAAAAACAACAAAGAGATCATCGGCGATCTTGCAAAAAACTTCTATTTTGAAAATAACACAACCCTTGTTTTTGAGCTAAGAAAGGGTGTGAAGTGGCATGATGGTGCTGATTTTACCAGCAAAGATGTACTTTTTACCTACAAAACTATCCTCTCAGACAAAGTCTCATCCCCCTACAGCGCTTCGTTTCATTTTGTAAAAAGTGTCGAGATTATCGATGATTACAACTTGAAAGTGCACTACAAAAAGCCCTATTTTAAAGCGCTTGAGACTTGGATGATGGGGATTATCCCAGAGCATCTTTTAAAAGATGAGCCAAACCTGATGAATGCCTCGTTTAACACAAAACCAATCGGCACAGGTCCTTACAAGCTTACAAAACTAGAGTTTTCTAAAGCGATCACACTTGAGGCAAACGATGATTATTTTGAGGGGCGACCTAAGATAGATAGGATCATGTTGCATGTAATCCCTGACCCTATGACACGGTTTTTGATGCTCAAATCGCAAAAGATAGAGATCGACTCACTCGATCCGATGGCTTATGAGCGACAGCTTGATGCAGATTTTTTTAACAAATTTCAACTCTATGAAAAGATAGCACACGCCTATACCTACTTGGGTTTTAATCTGAGAAAAAAGAGGTTTCAAGACCCAAGGGTGCGAGAAGCGCTCTCTTTGGCGATCGATCGTCAAGCATTGGTGGATATTTTGTTTTTTAAACACGCCAAAGTGTGCACAGGTCCTTTTTTACCGGGGAGTTTGGCATTTAATGAGAGTGTGAAATCACCTAAGCAAGATATCCGAAAAGCCAAAACACTTTTAAAAGAGGCAGGTTACGATGCCTCGCACCCTTTGGAGTTTGAGATAGCGACATCCAACTCCAACTCCATACGCCCTTACGCAGCAGAGATCTTGCAGCACCAACTAAAAAAGATCGGTGTGGTGGTAAAACTTCGTGTGATGGAGTGGCAGGCATTTTTAAATACCGTAGTTTTCCCCCATAAGTTCGATACCGTACTGCTTGGATGGGGGCTGGGTGTCACCCCTGACCCATACCTTCTTTGGCACAGTGATAACGACAAAGTTGGAGGGTTTAACTTTGTAGGATACCACAATGAAAAACTTGACAAGATGATCGAAGCATCGCAGTCGATAATAGATCGCAAAGAGTTGGCTAAAATTTGGCAAAAGATGTTTGCGATGATTGTAGATGACAACCCCTATCTTTTTTTATTTATCCCCAATGAGATCACAGCGGTGAGTAAAAAGATCAAAAATATCAAACCTGCCTCAGGTGGGATTTGGCATAATTATATTGAGTGGGAGAAATAAAATAGTCATCCTTTTTGATCTTGATGGAACTTTAATACTCTTGATGCCATAAAATATCTTGGGTGTTTATAACACACTTAAAGCTTGAACTGTAATATATATTATATTTTCAAGCTATATTTAAGTGCCCCTACTCTAAAATACAGCTACCATAAAAGTGTATAGAGATTTTGCTCTCTATAGTGTAAGGAGAATTTATGCTAGAAATCAGATGGCATAGTCGTGCCGGTCAAGGTGCTGTAACGGGTGCCAAAGGTTTAGCAGATGTTGTTTCCACAACAGGTAAACATGTACAGGCATTTGCATTTTACGGATCGGCAAAGCGTGGTGCGGCGATGACAGCTTATAACCGTGTTGACGATGAATTGATCATGAATCATGAAAAGTATATGGAGCCTGATTATGTATTTGTTATTGATCCAGCTTTAGTTTACACATCGGATGTAACTATTAATCACAAGGATACTACGAAGTATATCATTACGACACATCTGTCAACAGAAGAACTTAAAGCTTCCCAACCGAAGCTTGCAGATAAAGAGGTTTATACGGTAGATTGTATCAAAATTGCTCAAGAAACAATTGGTCGTCCTATACCAAATACGCCGATGCTTGGCGCATTTATGAAGATTTCTGGTATGTATGATATAGAGTTTTTTAAAGAGAGTATGCAAAGAATTCTTGCAAAACTTCCACAAAAGATTATCGATGCGAATATGGTGGCTATCCAGCGTGCATACGATGAAGTGAAATAAGGAGCGCAGATATGGCAAATACTGGATGGAATGAATTTGAAATCGGAGCAATGCTACGCTCGTTTGAGGGTCCTTCGAATGATATTGTTACAACACTGCAAGAGGATCGTAACTACTCAAAAAGTAACTCTTTTACAGCTTCTGTTGCAGACTGGAGGATTCAAAAACCGGTTTTTAATAAAGACTACTGTATAGATTGTCAATTTTGTTGGGTTTATTGCCCAGATATCTCGATCATCTCAAGAGATGAAAAGATGATTGGTGTCGATATGGATCACTGTAAAGGGTGTGGTATCTGTGTTGAGGTTTGTCCGACAAATCCAAAATCTCTTCTCATGTTCCCAGAACAGGCTGATGAAGAGACGGAGATAGCGAACTGGCCGCAAAAAGAAAGCAAGGAGAAATAATGGCATTTGATAAAATGAAATTGAGAGAAGTAGAAGTTTGGGATGGGAATTTTGCTGCTGCTCAAGCTATGAGACAATGTCAGATCGATGTAGTTGCTGCTTACCCGATCACGCCATCAACTCCAATTGTTGAAGGATATGCTAAATTTAAAGCAGACAACTATGTAGAGGGTGAGTTTGTGATGGTTGAGTCTGAACATGCTGCAATGTCAGGCTGTGTTGGTGCTGCTGCTGCAGGTGGGCGTGTTGCTACGGCAACATCTTCGCAAGGTCTAGCATTAATGGCTGAGGTTCTTTACCAAGCTTCGGGTATGCGTTTGCCTATCGTTTTAAATATGGTTAACCGAGCGCTTGCTGCACCACTGAACGTCAACGGTGATCATTCCGATATGTATATGGTAAGAGACAGTGGGTGGATCCAGTTTGATGCGTATTGCCCACAAGAAGCGTACGATCTGAACTTTATCGCTTTTAAAGTTGCTGAAGATCATGACGTAAGACTGCCTGCTATAGTCAATCAAGATGGTTTTATGACCTCGCATACAGCACAGGGTGTACGCACATTAACAGATGATGAAGCTTATGGTTTTGTTGGTGAATTTCAGCCGATGAACGATATGCTTGATTTTGAACATCCGGTAACGCATGGTGTACAAACGGAAGAAGACTGGCACTTTGAACACAAAGCGCGTCAACATAACGACCTTATGACAAAAGTGTTGCCAAAAATTGAGCAGGTATTTGCAGATTTTGAAAAACTTTCGGGTCGCAAGTATAATCTTGTTGAACAGTACAATATGGATGATGCTGATGTAGCTGTTGTCTGCATGGGTACTTCAGTTGAAACAGCTCGTGAAGTAGCAACTCAGATGAGAGAAAAAGGGATCAAAGCAGGCGTAGTAGGTATTCGCGTTTTAAGACCATTCCCTTTTATGCAGATAGCAGAGGCACTTAAAGATGTCAAAGCTGTTGCAGCACTTGATCGTTCATCTCCAAATGGAGCAGCGGGAATGTTGTATAATGAACTTTGTGGTGCTATGTACAACTTAGATACAAGACCAATGTTAACGGGCTATGTCTATGGTCTTGGTGGGCGTGATTTAACAAAACAACATTTAAGAGATCTTTATGAAGAGCTTCAAGCAAATGTTGATGCTGGTGAAATTCAAACTCCATTACAACAATTTATCGGTGTTCGCGGACCGAAACTATCATTTTTATAGGAACGAATTATGAGTGAAATGAAAAAAATTAAAAACTTAAAAGAGTTTTCAACATCAGCAGATAGATTTGAAGGTGCTAACCTTCTTTGTCCTGGTTGTGCACACTCTATCATCGTTCGTGAAGTTCTCAATGCAACAAATGATGATCTAGTTCTTGCAGCTTCGACTGGATGTTTGGAAGTTTGTACAGCAGTTTACCCTTATACTTCATGGGATGCTTCTTGGATCCATATCGGTTTTGAAAATGGTTCAACTGCAGTAGCCGGTGCAGAAGCGATGTACAAGGCACTTAAAACTAAAGGGCGCCTCAAACAACCGGATCGCACACCGAAATTTGTGGCATTTGGTGGTGACGGTGCGTCTTATGATATCGGTTTTCAATGGATCTCTGGTTGTATGGAGCGTGGGCATGATATGATGTACATTGTGCTCGATAATGAGGTCTATGCCAACACAGGTGGTCAACGTTCATCTTCTACGCCGATTGGTGCAAGCGCAACAACTTCTCCAGCAGGAAGTGTTTCTTATGGGGAGAAGAAAAATAAAAAAGATATGGTAGCGATCATGGCGAGTCATGGTATCCCATACTCTGCACAAGTTGCCCCAAACAAGTGGAAAGATATGGTGAAAAAGATCCAACACGGTTTTGCAGTAGAAGGTCCTGTATTTATTAATGCGGTTTCACCATGTACAACTGAGTGGAAATTTGATCCAAAAGACACAATGCACTTAGTAGACCTCGCAACTGACTCTTTAGTATTCCCACTTTATGAGATCATTGACGGCCATGAGTTAAATATCACTTACAGACCAAAAAATGTGATCCCTGTTGAAGAGTATCTTGCAGCGCAAGGACGTTTTAAACACCTTTTCAAAGATGAGTACAAACATCTCATCAAAGAGTGGCAAGAGAGAGTCAATAAAAACTGGGAGTATCTACAACGCCGCGAAGAAGCTCGCGTTTAATACTTTTTTAGGCAGGGTTTTTAACCTTGCTTTCTCTCTTCCAAAGATACAATCTCTTCCAAATCTCAAGCTTTTAAGTCTTTTAAAAGAAGTTCTCAGAAATTTTATGCAATTA
>VCAY01000054.1 GCA_013607635.1 Campylobacterota bacterium | reverse complement strand
AATCTGTTCTCTATGCTTCACTTGTTTTGTGGAGGGGAATTATAGGGGAAACTGTCTTAGGGATTGCTTAATTTATAGTTGAATTTTAAAGATGGGCACCTCTATTATCAAATACCTACAGACACTCAGTACTACTATTTTGTTTTAAAATGCAGGCATATCCTGTTTCATGCTCTATCTTGATAACCAATTCATTCTCATTATTTGCCCTCTTGTTACTTCCAATACATGTATCGGTACATATCTTCACATATAAAGGGCTTATCGCTAATCCATCTTGAGGTGATTTCATAGCAGAAGCTGTACTTGTATTGGTACTTCCTTTATATGGTCTTCCCTGTATATCAAACAATATTCTTCTTCCGGAACGACTGTTACCGCCTGTAACTTTGACCTTTTTAATCCTATAAGTTTTACCAAGATCTAAGCTTTGCGTTAGTTTATCTGTCGCATTGCTATTAAAATTAGAATTTCTCACACCAATAAGATAAAGGCTTCTATCTTGTGGATTTCTTGCGACTTCTGAATTTTGATAAGTTACATCAGCATCTGGATTTCCATTATATGCACCCTCTCTTTCTGATAAAATTCTGTATGACCATGTAGAAGCTGCACTTGAAAAAGCGATCTGCCATTTTCCTAAGTACCATTGATTATCACTTACATTATATTTATCGTTTGTCATAGCCAAATGTTGTGTGTATCTAATATGGGAGAGAATTTGCGTGCCAGCTTCTTGTATCAAATTGCTATGCATTCTTGGAATAAATATAGCAGCCAATATACCAACTACAACAATCACAAAAACAAGTTCTAATAGAGTAAAAGCTTTTTTCATAATGTTAGTATAACCAAAAAGAGGTTGAGAAAGAGGTAAAAAAGAGTTTATGGCAAAACGCGAAGAGACTAGATCTCTTCTGCTTTTTGAACATCATAAAGGATGTCATCCATTGGATGTCTGTACATTGGCATTGCAAGGCGTTTTTCATCAAGTACATGACCGATAAAACCAATTGATCTACCAACGATAAAGAATGCATTGAGTGTACCAGAAGAGATAAACTCATCAATCTCCTCTTCAGCATACCCAAGCGCTCTCCACATATCAACCATTAAGATACCGATAGTACCGTCAACATTAAGGATAAGGTTCTCTTTCTTGCTTGTAGTAAGCGCTTCTACAGTTCTTGCATAATCAAGCAATGGAGTTTTAGGGAAGTTTTCCGCTGCATAATCCATCAACCCTTTTACACGAAGATCTGGGTTTTTAAGAGACTTGATACGGTGACCAATTCCTGGAATTGGCACACCCTGTTTTTTCATGTAACTTAAGAACTCTTTTGGTGAAAGGTTATTGTCATCTGCGTATTTAAAATAGTGCGCAGCACCGTCAATTGCTCCACCAAATCTTGGACCGATTGTTAAAAGTCCAGTTACAAGTGATTCTACAACAGATTTACCGGCACGAGCTGTTACTTTAGCATTGTGTGCACCTGAAACTGCCGGACCATGGTCAGCAACTGTTTTAATTACAGTCTCAATAAAGTCTGTAGCCCATTTTGGATACTGTTTTTTAAACCAAAGGAGCGAAATAACATCACCAATCCCTTTGCCGGTACTTGGAAGTGCCACAGAAGAGATAGGGAAACCTGCATAAGTTGCTTCTTCACCTCTATCGTCACTGATAGTACAGATAAATTGTTTTGGACGACGATAAGCTGGGATTTTGTTAATCTCTGGTTCTTCAATCTCACCAACAACACCCTCTGCTTTAAGACCTTCATATACTTCTCTGATTTTTGCCGGAAGGTCATTGAAAGTCTCTGGCACATGGATACCTGCTTCTGCCATCGCTTTATTTTTCGCTTCCGCAGTTTCTCTCTCAGCATTTGCAGACGCACCCGCGTGACCAAACTGTACACCACTGCTGTAGTGTTTAGCGATTGTACCGATACACCATGCGATGATTGGTTTTGTAATCTTGCCAGATTTAACCGCTTCGATCACTTTGTACTCTTCCGTACCACCAACTTCACCAAGAAGGATCATATATTTTACATCAGGATTTTCTTGCATACGAAGAAGGTTATCGATAAACACAGAACCAACAAATCTATCACCACCGATCGCTACGCCCTCTGCAATACCGTCTGCATTGATGGAGATGATGTTTGAAAGTTCATTAAAAAGTCCACCAGAACGAGTCACAAGACCACATGAACCAGCGCGGTGAAGTTTAGAGTTGATGATATTGTCGATCGTACCACCAACATTTGCAATTTTAAATGCACCTGGGCTGATCGCACCAACAGTTGCAGGTCCAATGACAATCACACTAGCATCACGTGCAGTTTGATTCATCTTTCTTGCAAGTCTCTCAGGGATCCCCTCAGCGGTGATCATCATCACTCTAAAACCACCTATCTCTAACGCTTCCATTGTTACATCGTAAGCAGTTCTAAAAGATGCGAAGTTTAAAAGCACATCTGCTTGTGGCTGTGCTGCTTTTGCTTCTGCAGTTGATTTATATACAGGGATCATCACCTCATCAGCGCCCCAGAAAAACTTTTCAAACTTGTTTGAGCTTGTAGGTGCTACGATAGCTGCAACAGAAGGAGTCTCTCTTTTGATAACATAGTCATAGTCCAACATACGCTGGATTGCAGTTTTATTGTTGTTCCAAAAAATTGCTTGGGTATCTTTTGTAAATAGTCTTGTCATTACTTATCTCCTTCTAATGCCATTCTAACAATATCTGTCACGTGAGTCTCAGGTCCATATACTTCAATATAAAGCCCAAGTCTATCAGCAGCTTCTTTGATATCTTTTAAACCTTTTTCGTAGTTTGGTCCACCACGTCTTACATAGATCTTAACACCAACCTCTTTCATTTTGTCTGCATAGTTCTCAAACGCTTGGATGATACCTGTAAAAGTTTTCGCCACATCAGTAAAGTTCGCAATCGCTCCACCGATAATTAAGATTTTATCTCTACCTTGAGGATCTTTTTGCCTTGTCATAAGATCTAAAAGAGTCTCTGCATAGAATTTTGTCTCACCAGTTGTTGGTCCACCGGAATACTCACCATAGTTAGCCAAATCTTCGATCCCAGCCATATCAGCAATCGTATCAGCATAAACAACTGAAGCACCACCACCGGCAACCATTGTCCAGATTCTCGCTTCTGGTTTAAGAAGTGTCAATTTAAGTGAAGCACCTGTTTTTGCATCAGCTTCCTCTACTGCCAATACTTCAGGAGATTTTTCTTCCATACCAAATGCTGTTGGGAACTCAACATCTCCCCAAGCATCTACCATCATAAAACCAGCTGTATCGTCAAGTTTTGCAACCATATCGAGTAGCTCGATTTTATTACCTTGCATTACAAACGGGTTGATCTCTAAATATGCAAAGTTAAGCTCACGGTACGCTTTAAAAAAACCGATTGCAAACTTTGCAAAGTTTTCTTTGTCTTCCTCTTTTACATCAGCAGGAACATTTTCTTTAATCTTTTGAGCAATCTCTTCTTCAGTAGCAGTAATTGGGAATGCTACTTCAGTAACTTTCTCGTCCCAACCCTCTTCAACTTCCATACCACCTTCTGCAGACATGTAAAGAACATCATCGTCACCAACACATGTAGCTGAGATGTAGTACTCTTCAGATTGATCGTGTGGAGTAAATGGCTCAACAACAAAATGTGTCAAATAGTCAACTTTTGGATCACCTGTTGGAGTATCACCGTCAAAAGAAAAATATACAGCTTGCTTCTCAGCCGCTTTTTCATCGATCCATGATGCTGCTTTTTCTAGTGAAACATCACCAGGTTTTTGATCTTTAAATAAAACTAAACCGTTTTTACCACGCTTACCAAACAGCATGTCTGGTTTTGCTACAAGTGGTTTTTCGTTTAACCATCCTTTTTCTTTTGCAGCTTCTTGAAGTTCAGCACCATTTTGTACTAAAACTGTTGCACAAGCATAAGTAAAATCTGGAAAATACTTATCCCAATGTTTTGCTAAAATTGACTTCGCGTCATATTCTCGTATCGCTTTTTGAGCCATAGAAACTCCCTATCTTGATATTGTGTACGAGATTGTATCATAAACTTTTTTACATTTGTGTTTAGCGATAAAAGAGTTGACTATTTGGAGCCATTTTTGTTTATTTTAGTAACAGAAGCTTTATAAACAGGAACTCCTTTGTAACGAATCGTTACATCACCCTTTTCATTTGAACTTTTACTGAGCTTTTGCAAATAGACATCGCTACATTTTCCTATTCCATAAAAATGTAGCCTTTTTTGCATATCAAGATCTGTACTAACACATCGAATATGTTTTTTTTGCAATTGTTGTGCAAGCTCCTTTGCTACATGCATATTGTATGCAAAATGTTTTTTTGGTTCATCAAGATAAAGGTAAAGATATTTGTTAAAAACTACCACTAAAGTATTGAGACTCAAGAAAATGAAAGAAAGTACAAAAATCAACTTATAGCCCTTACGAAACTGCTTTAATCTAACGCGATAAGAGTGTACAAACGTTTGTGCACCCAGAGGCAAAGCTATCATAAGATATGGGGCAAAATATTCTACAGCAATCCTTTGACGAAAAGAGAGCAGTAGTGTAAAAATGAATGTAAAAGTGGATATATACCACAAAAGATCTGTTTTTTTTGCCAAATATCTTCTATAAAGGACATAAACCAAATAGACAAAAACAATAGGTGTAAAAATAGCACTATAAACAGCCAAAGTATCTAAAAAGTGCCCACTTGGTGCACCATAAATCTGCAGTCTATACAAATAAGCGGACAATAACAAAAAGAGAATATTGACCATCAGCAGTCGATAATTTTTTTGAAAAAAGGCAAAAATCAACAAGCCAAAAAAGAGGTAAGCAAAACCACCATCAGCTACGGCAAAAAAAAGCAAAAGCGGATAAGTATATACCTCTTTAACTCTTGTTTGCAGATAAAGATAAAGCATTAATCCAAAAAGGATAAACGATGCGTGACTCAAAACAATTCCGGCACTCAAAGTTCCAGGAAGCATCACATAAAGCAAAAGCAACCATATTCTATCTCTTGCTTTTGTTAAATATTGTTTACTAAGATCATAAAGAAGAAAAACACTTGCGAGATGTAATAATAGAAGCGGAATACGTAAAGAGTCATCATTACGCCCAAAAAGTTCAAATAAAAAATGGTAAAAAAATGACAAAAAATTACGCTGTTCCTCTAAGATATATATCTCAGAAGATGCAATCGAGAGATTTTGAATCTGCAACAGCAATATAAGAACATCGACTCCCAAAATAAAGAAGAAGATGGTTTGCTGTCTCATAGGTTCAGGAAGTTTCCTATCATTTCATGACCATATTCACTCATGATCGATTCAGGATGAAACTGCACACCATAGATCGGTTTACCTTTGATCTTCAAAGCCATAATCTCATTGTCATCAGCTGAATATGCCTTGGGTTCAATAATGTCGGGCAAACTATTTTTATCAACAATTAAAGAGTGATACCTTGTTGCAATAAACTCTTTTGGTAAGTCTTTAAATATCTCGCAACTATTATTTTGTCGCATAAGGGAAGTTTTTCCATGCATCATATTTTTTGCGCGTACCACTTCAGCACCAAACACCTGCGCGATGCTCTGATGTCCAAGGCAAATACCAAAAATCGGCAACTTATCTTTAAAGTGTTCTATCACTTGTAATGTTGCACCAGCTTCATCAGGAGATGCCGGTCCCGGAGAGATAATAATCTTTTGGGGATTAAGTGCTTCAATCTCCTCTACGCTCACCTCATCGTTACGTACAACTTTGAGATCAGCCCCAAGCTCCTTGCAATACTGCACAATATTGTATGTAAAACTGTCATAGTTATCTATCATTAAAATCATCTATCTCTTATCCCCTACAAAACCCTATTTTAAGGCATTTTCTAAAAATTTTAAACTATTATTCTTTAATTGTGCTACCCTATAGCTACCCATTTTCATATTTTTTATACATTTTTATGCTATTTTGGGTAGCACGATTAGGGTAGCACGAAACTCTTAACTATGATTATATCAAATTTTGAATAAGAGTGTTGTTTAATCCCAAATA
>VCAY01000053.1 GCA_013607635.1 Campylobacterota bacterium | reverse complement strand
GCACCATCACGGATCAATGTCTCCATAGTGTCTTTAACTTTTAATGCTGCTTCTAGCATTTCAGGAGGAAGTTTTTTACCACCATAAATAGCAAGATCTAGGTTCATAGTTACAAGATATCTGTCTCCATTACCATACTCTACCAACATAATTCTACATGGCATAAATCCACCGTAGTATCTTGAATAATTCAAGAAGATCTTCGCAGTTGTTAAATTACATACAGAGATGATACGAGCATGTTTAATCTCATTCGGCTTTGCATCCTCTTTTGTAAACATTTTCACATCACCGGTTACACGCATGTTGCGATCTTCTGTGATAGCTTTGATAGCTTCAACAGCATCGTCATTGGTTACATCATCGGCGATCTTCGCCTCGATCATCATCGCTTTTGCAGGATCGCCATCTTTTAAAACCTTTTCAAACATTGCCATATAAGCAGGTAATGCCCCTTTATCTAATCCGCCAACCTTGGAAATCATTCCACCAAATTGCAAATAGGCGATGGCCACAACCACCAAAACAATTGCACCAATAAAAGCCAAGATATTTTTTATCATACCGTTCCTTTCAATTTAAACTAGATCGAGATAATAACATGTTTACTCTTAAGGGCACCTCTAAAAACCCTAAGCGGTCTCAGCTTTTCAGAACTATATTATGATACTTACTGTATAATGCAATTTATTTTATGCAGAGGAATAATTCAATGGGTTTTCTAAAAGATTTTGATGACGAAGTATACAATTTATGTGAAAAAGAGCTTGAAAGACAGACAGACCACTTAGAGATGATTGCATCTGAAAACTTTACACTTCCCGCAGTTATGGAAGCAATGGGGAGTGTTTTTACGAACAAATATGCAGAAGGCTACCCTGCTAAGAGATACTATGGCGGTTGTGAATATGCTGATGGTGTTGAACAGTTGGCAATCGATCGTGCATGTGAGCTTTTTGGATGTAAATTTGCCAATGTACAGCCACACTCTGGAAGTCAAGCAAACGGTGCGGTTTATGCAGCACTTTTAAAAGCGGGTGATAAGATTCTTGGGATGGATCTTAGCCACGGGGGACACCTTACACACGGTTCAAAACCAAGCTTTTCCGGTAAAAACTACCAATCTTTCACTTATGGAGTAGAACTAGATGGGCGCATCAACTACGACAGAGTGATGGATATCGCAAAGATCACACAGCCAAAAATCATCGTATGTGGTGCTTCAGCGTATGCTCGCAAGATCGACTTTGCAAAGTTCCGTGAGATCGCTGACGCGGTTGGTGCAATTCTGTTTGCCGATATCGCGCATATTGCAGGGCTTGTAGCTGCTGGTGAGCACCCCAGCCCGTTTCCTTACGCTGATGTGGTTACAACGACAACACACAAAACTCTCGCTGGTCCTCGTGGTGGGATGATTATGACAAACGACGAAGATATTGCCAAGAGAATCAACTCAGCAATCTTTCCTGGACTTCAAGGTGGACCACTTGTACATGTGATCGCAGCCAAAGCAGTCGGTTTTAAATATAACCTGAGTGACGCATGGAAAGAGTATGCAAAACAGGTGAAGAAAAATGCAGCTGTTTTAGCTGATGTACTGATCAAACGAGGTTATGATGTTGTAAGTGGCGGTACAGACAACCACCTTGTACTTGTAAGCTTCCTAAACAAAGAGTTTAGCGGTAAAGATGCCGATGCTGCACTTGGCAATGCAGGTATCACTGTCAATAAAAATACTGTTCCGGGTGAGACAAGAAGCCCTTTTGTGACTTCAGGTATCCGTGTAGGTAGCCCTGCGCTTACATCTCGCGGCATGAAAGAGGCTGAGTTTGAACTTATTGCGAATAAAATGGCAGATGTGCTTGATGATATCAACAATACGGAACTTCAGGCAAAAATCAAAGAAGAGTTAACAACTTTGGCGCGTAACTTCGTAATATACAACCAACCAACATACTAAAAGGTACCTAGCTATGATGAATCTTATGGATCTTAAACTGATTAAAATTGTATCTGATCACTATTGGATTAAAAGAAACACTACAGTAAGCAAAATAAACTACAAAGGGAGAACTTTTTATAATAAGTTTGAAAAAGTCAACAAGACCCTTGCATCATCTGTGATCAATGCCCACCTCAAAGGTGAGATCACCGTGGCACACTCTTTAGTCAACAAACACAATAAAGTAGAAAACATCGTGATCGATTATAATGGTAGAGATCCTGAAAGGTTTTACCACAAAGCACAACTACTTCTTCGTGAAGAAGGGTTTATCAATTTCACAGCGTATAAAACAAAGACAGAGGGTCATCTGCACCTCTATATCCACAAAGGGCACACTACCCTTCAAGAAGCGATCCAGTTGGGAAAAATGCTGAGCATGAAACTTGCTGTAAAGCAACCAAAACAGTGGAGAATGTTTCCAAACAACGATATGCCGGATGAGTACAACATCCTCACTTTACCTTATGAAGTATACGCAAAAGAGCGTGGTGCTTCATGGTCAAAACACATGTAGAGAATACTTGATAATTTTATGATATTTAGGTATTATTGAGCATAAAAAACATAGAGGTAACCAACAATGAATGAAAACAATGAACTCAGTGATATTGTATTGAACAAAAACACATCTTCTGGATCTAACAAAAAGATATTATTCGCAGTTGCGACACTCGGTGTGATCCTTATCGCTGTAGTAACGCTTATGCGCTCATGTGGCTCTGATAACATTGAAGGTGCTCCTCAAGCCGTAATCCCTCCTAAACCTTCGGATGCTATTGCGCAAGAAAGCTCAAATGAAATAGCAACTGACACACAAGAACCTCTATTTGAAGAGGTTAAAGTTGTAGAGGAAGAGAGTGTTGATGATGCTGATCTTGACAAGATCGCTCAAAAACTTAAACATGAGTCTATTCAGGAAAAAAGTACACCTGTTGCTATACAACCAAAACCTGTCACAAAACCTGTTGCAAAAAAATCAGCACCAAAACCTGTTGTTAAAAAACCTGTTTCGGGTGTCTCTTACTATGTTCAAGTTGGTTCATTTACCAAATTTGAACCAAATAAAAAGTTCCTAGCTTCTATCAAAAATCTTGGATATAACTATAAATATCATAAGCTAACCGTTAATGGAAAAATACTCAATAAAGTTCTTGTTGGTCCATTTAGATCGGGAAAAGAGGCTAAAGATGCAAGACGCATTCTTCGTGCAAAACTAGAGCCTGGTGCATTTTTAGTCAGACTCAAATAATAAAACATTTATAGGCTAAACATTGATACATAACAGACAATTTACACTTGATCAACTAGCACCCATAGCAGTGTATGCAAAACTCAAGTCGATTTTTAATGATGAGATCACCTACCTGTTTGAAAGTGCCAGCCAAAGTGAAGACAACTACAGCTTTATTTGCATTGGTGCAAGAGAGCGTATCCAATATATTGATAACAAAACGATCTATACCGATGCAAATGGGCAACAACATATCAAAGAACAAAATCCGTTTGATTTTCTCAAAGAGTACTACACTCAAATAGATCAACAAAAATATAAAAAGATCGCCCATAATCTTGGTGTAGGGTATGTGGATGGATTTATCGGTTTTATTGGCTATGATATGGTTAAGGTGTTTGAACCTGTTTTAAAACCTTTTATGGAAAACCTTGAGGATGAGCTCCACACACCTGATCTTGACCTGATACTCCCTAAAATGGTGCTTATCTACTCACATAGAAACCACAAGATAACCCTACTTTCAAGTGTGCAAGAGTTTGCCGATAGGTTTGCATCGATCGAAGATGAGCTAAAAGCTACCTACGTCTATAAACACAGGGTTCACAACATAGGTGATGACAAAGGGAGTTTTGCACACTCCAAAGAGAAATTTTTTGAGATGATTGCAAAGTCTAAAGAGATGATTCGCTCAGGAGATGTGTTTCAGATCTTGATGACGAATCGTTTTACCCGAAATATCAAAGTGGATCCTTTTAGTTTTTACCGAATTTTACGTGCCAAAAATCCATCACCATATATGTTTTTGATGGAGTATGAAGATTTTAGCATTGTAGGCTCATCTCCGGAGGTTATGGTAAGACTTGAAGATAAAGAGCTGCTTCTTCGCCCAATTGCCGGCACAAGAAAGCGAGGCAAAACAAAAGAGCGTGATAAAGAGCTTGAAGAGGAGCTTTTGGCTGATCCTAAAGAGCTTGCAGAACATCTAATGCTTATCGATCTGGGTCGCAACGATGTAGGACGTGTTGCCAAAACAGGCAGTGTAAAGGTTCAAGATATGATGCATATTGAGCGCTACAGCCATGTGATGCACATCGTCTCTGATGTTGTAGCAGAACTTGAAGATGACAAAGATATGTTTGATCTTTTTATGGCAACTTTTACAGCAGGAACCATGACAGGTGCGCCAAAGATTCGAGCGATGGAGCTTATAGCGGAGTTTGAAGGGCTTAAACGCGGTTTTTACAGCGGAAGCATCGGTTACTTTGGATTTGATGGCAATATGGACAGTGCCATCACCATCAGAACTGCAATGGTCAAACCGGACAAAGTAGTACTGCAAGCTGGGGCTGGCGTGGTTGCAGACAGCATTGATGAGCTTGAGTATTTGGAAGTTAACAACAAACTCGGAGCACTCATCCACTCCCTTGAAGATCTCGATCCCAAGTAGGAAGATTTATGAAACTTTTTACCATCTTTGGCGATCCTGTATCACACTCAAAGAGCCCACTCATGCACAACAGCGTCTTTACAAATCTCGGCTATAACGCCTGCTATACCAGAACACACCTCAAAGATGGCTCGAAGATCAAAGAGGTTTTTTTTGAGCTAGCTCTTAGTGGTGCCAATGTTACAGTTCCCTATAAAGAAGATGCCTACAAAGCGTGTGACGAGGTGCGGGGATTTGCCAAAAAAGTGGGTGTTGTCAACACTCTTGTTAACGAAAACGGTAAGCTGATCGGCTACAATACCGATGCAGATGGTTTTATGTTCAGCATTAAAGAGTTTGAAGATATTAAAAAAGTTTTGGTACTTGGAGCCGGAGGAACAGCGCGGGCATTATCTATGAAGTTCTTAGAAGTGGGATTTGATGTTACAGTGCTTAACCGTTCAAAACCACGACTCGTTTTTTTTCAAGATATAGGGTGTGCTACATTTGATTGGGAGAGTTTTGCACCATCATCATACGATCTTGTTGTCAATACAACCAGTGCAGGGCTTAAAGATGATGCCTTGCCGGCACCCACTAAGATCATTAAAAATTTATTGCAAAACACCCGCTACACTGCCGATGCGATCTATGGCAAACTCACCCCTTTTTTACAACTTGCCAAAAACAAAAACATCCCTTTTAAAGATGGCGCCGATATGCTCTTAGGTCAAGGGGTACTTGCCAATGAACTCTTTACATGTAATGAACTTGACAAAAAGCCAATAGAGATTCAGATGAGAAAAATCTTCTCGTATTAGTGGGAAAAACTAAAACCTACCCCTATCTTATTGACATGCTGATTGTAATCAACCAATGTGTCAACATATCCACTAAAACCTTTTATGTACAGGTTCACCGACTTGCCTATCGGATAGCCGTAACTCAACTCCAGCGAGCCTTTTTGCGTTATAAAATTGCCTTGTAAAACACCCCTCAACACCTGTCTATTTTTTTCATACTGTAACTCTAAACTGGTATAGCCCATATAGTCCATCAAATCTGGATTATCTTCAAGTGAAGAGATTGGCACCCAAAACTTCAGATCAGCATGCAGTTGCTCATCCTCAAAACGCAATATCCCATACAGCATATCGATCCCGCGAGAGATGTTGCCCATTGGGCGATTGTTCAACATTACATCTGTCGTATTATACTGCCCGTTTGACTTATGTTCGTACCCAATTTGCAGACGTGTAAGGTAGATATTTTTTAACTGATCAATAGAATATCTTACAAAAATATCTGGATTATAAATATTTTCACGAAAAGGCTTTGAAGTAGCGTAAAGTTGCCAAAATGAATGATGTGTATAGGCCTCCATCCCATCCCAATAAGTTATGAGCAGCCTTATATTTGATACTAAATTGCACCTCCACTTCTAGATGCTTAAAAGTAGTACCATCAACATAGGATCGTGGTCTTTTATCGTAATAAGATGCCGGAATAAAATAAG
>VCAY01000052.1 GCA_013607635.1 Campylobacterota bacterium | reverse complement strand
TCAAGCACCCGTTTTTTTAATTAAGTCTATTTTCAAAAAAGTTAGAATGAGAAGAATAATGGAGATGAAACGATGAGCAGAAAAAAAGGTAAAACATACACAGCAGAACAAAAAACAAAAATAGTCTTAGAGATGCTAAGAGAGGAGATGACAACAAGTCAATTGGCATCTCTCTCGCTCCACCCTCTCCTGAGGTGGAGCATCTTTTTTTATAGCATACTCATGGGTTGTTGCAACTCAAGTATCAATGCCACCTCGGGAGAGGTGGAATGAGTAAGAGCCAGCTGTTTCGTTAGATGTAGCGATAGCCCCTTTCACTTCTGCTCGGAGATCTTTGTCTTGGTTGATGATGTGTGCTACTTTTGCAACATCTACATTTTTACTTGCCATATAGTCACTAGTGAACGCATCTTTTGAGAACCCTGTAAGTTTAGAGAGCTTCTCAAGCTTTCTGCACTAAAAATGCGGTGTTATTATAGCGTATTTTTTTAAAAAATAAAGTACCTCATCGAAGCAAACCCGTAAGCTCCACTTTGTTCAATCTGTTTGATATGTTTTTGAGTTACTATCCCACCAAGAGCAAACACCTTCACAGAACTTTTTTGCACCACCTCTACAAGTGCTTTGAGCCCTTTTGGCTTACCCTTGTTTGGCGAAGCAAAGATAGGACTCCATGTCACATAATCAGCCCCTAAAGTCGTGGCGTGTAACACTTCATCGAGTGAGTGGGTACTTACAATCACTTCCAAATCAAGCCTCTTTGCCGCTTCGATTTTATCAAACTGTTGTGAGGTAAGATGCACACCATCAACCCCCAACTCACTTGCCAGTGTGTAATCTTGATGCAAAAACAGCTTTGTTTTGGGGTAAGCGCTACATCTTGTGACAAACTCTTTGGCATTTCTGGCGTATTGTTTGGTTTGTTTATCGCGGTAGAGGATAAAGTCGGGATGGTGTTTTTGCACTATGGCGTTGCATCTAACACTGTCAGTGATACAGTAGCTTTTTATCGGGGTACTTGCATTCATAAGTGCAATTATAGTAAACTTGAGTCATGATAAAACTTAACACCGCTAAACTCCACGATATCATCTTGCCAAACAGCAACAAAGCACTTGCAGAAGTACTCAAAGATGTTACACCACAAAAACTTGCTCAACTGACACAAACAAAAGATCTCACATCATTGCTAGAGGGTCTTTTTAAAGGCAATATCGCCGATGATATGCAAAACGAAACACTCATCGAGCTACTTAAAAACAACCCAACGCTTAAATCTCTTGGCAATATCAAAACAACGATGCAAGAGCTCTTAGGGGTACTCAAACAACAAGGCACTGCTTCTGAGTTGCAAAAATCGCTTGAAAGTATGCTGCAAAATATCAAAGATATCGATCCAAAAACACTCCAGCAAAAACTGCAAAACTCTGGCATCTTTTTAGAATCAAAACTCAAACACGCTAGCGATGCCACACTCAAAGATATCCTCTCAAACGACTTTAAAGCGCTTGTGCTAAAGACCCAAGCCGACACCCCACTCCCACAGCTTGAAAAACTTGCACTGCAACTAGATTATTATCAACTTCTTTCACATCTTGGTAACAACTCTGCTTTGTTCCTACCATACAACTTTGAGATGCTCGATGAGGGAAACTTAACGATCAAAAAAGCCCAGCAGAACAGTTTTTTTTGTGACATCGAACTGACACTTAAAAAATTCGGGTCGCTATATGTAAGAGTAGGACTGTTTGAAGAGCAGTACCTCAATATCAATCTTCAAACACAAAGTGAACAACTTAAAAAAGATCTACTGCCACACCTGCAAGAGCTTAGGGAAAACCTCCAAAAAGCTGGAATTATTGTGAAAGGTATCCGCTTTTTAGACAACAATAAAAGAAACCTCTACGATACACCTTTGCAAGATATCGATCTTGGATTTGAGGCAAAAGTATGAAACCAAAAGCAGCCGCACTCAAATACGATGCTTCAAAAAACGCAGCTCTAATACTCACAGCCAAAGGGGAAGGAAAAACTGCCCAAAAGATCATCGAGATTGCCAAAGCTCATGATATCCCCATCAAAGAGGATGCTGATCTCGTCGAGATGCTTAGCAAAATAGAGCTTGAGAATGAGATCCCACCAAATATGTACAAAGCAATTGCTGAAGTGTTTCGTTTTATCTATAAACGCACGCAATAAGATATTACTTCAATTCACTCCAGTTGTCACCAATATTCATCGAAGCTTTGAGTGGGATGTTAAGCTTGTATATCCCCTCCATAATCTCTTGAAACCTTTGACCTAGCTCTTTAGCACTCTGTGCATCTACCTCAAAAATAAGCTCATCGTGAATCTGCAGTAGCATCTGTGCCGGTAGATTCTCTTGCTCTATCACCTGCTCAATCTTGTTCATCGAAAGCTTCATAAGATCACTCGCACTCCCTTGAAACACCGAGTTGATACTCTCACGCTCGTAAGCGGCTTTGAACATCGGTGAAGCATTTTCATAGTCAAAATAGCGTCTGCGCCCAAGGAGAGTCTCAATATAGCCTTTTTCTTTAGATCCATCTACGATCGAGCGGAAATAGTGCTTTACGGTTGGAAACGATGCAAAATAGTTCTCGATAATCTCTTTTGCCTCTTTGGTGGTGATGGCAAGTGTTTGTGATAGCTTTTTTTGTCCCATCCCATAAAGCAGCCCAAAGTTGACCGTTTTTGCGATGTTTCTTTTTTGCACTGCCTCCTCTTTGCCAAAAAGCACCTCGGCAGTTTGCAAGTGGATATCTTTGTCATGGTTAAAAGCATCTACAAGAACAGGATCTTGGGAAAAGTGTGCAAGTAAACGCAGCTCAATTTGTGAGTAGTCTATCCCTATAAGTTTTTTACCCTTTGGTGCCACAAAAGCTTTGCGTATCTTTGCTCCAAGAGGTGTTCGTGTTGGGATATTTTGCAGGTTCGGGTTTTTTGAGCTGAGTCGCCCTGTTGCCGTTCCTGTTTGTACAAACGAAGTATGGATGCGGTGATCTTGTGTCTGTGTCGCAAGTTTGAGTAGTGGCTCGATGTAGGTTGAGTAAAGCTTATACACCTCACGATACTCCAAAAGTTTTGGGATAATCTCGTGGGTATCTTTTAGGGAGTTGAGCACCTTTTCATCAGTTGAGTAACCTGTTTTTGTTTTCTTGCCAACAGGCAGTCCTAAACTCTCAAATAAAACAACACCAAGCTGTTTGGTGGAGTTGATGTTAAACTCACTGCCTGCAAGCTCATAGATATCTGCAGTGAGGTTTTGGAGTGAATCTTTTACCTCATCTAAAAACAACTCCAAAAATGGTGGATCAACCGCTATACCTCGCTGCTCCATCGCTAAAAGGGTCTTGATAAACGGCACTTCAACATCTCGTACCTCATCGATTAAGTGTGGTGCGTTTTGTAGTTGCAGCTTTTGTAAAAAAAGATCATACAAAGTATATGTCACATACGCATCTTCAGCCGCATAATCACACGCTTCATCAAGTGCCACACTTGAGAAATCTTCCCCTTTTTTGACTGTATCTTTAAAAGAGAGCATTTTATGCTTCAGCAGTTTTTCACTCAGTTTATCGAGTGCAAGTGCCGATTCTGGATTGATAAGCCACGCAAGGATCATGGTATCGTTATAGATCGTAACATCTTCACCTAAAAACTTCGTCACAAAGTGCAGATCAAACTTGATGTTATGCCCAACTACGCGTGATTCAAAGATCTTTTTGATCGCTTTTTTGGCATCATCTTCACTAATCTGCTCCCCCACCCCAAGGTAAAAATGCCCAAAAGGGACATAAAAAGCCTCTTTTGTATCAAAACAAAACGAAAAACCAACCATCTTCTCTTTGGTGTAATCAAGCCCCGTTGTCTCAGTATCAAACGCTACAATCGTATCTTTTTGAAGTTTTGCAAGTGTATTGTTCAGTTGTTTTACATCACTAATGAGTGTTGCCTGAAACTCTAAGCCTTTACTCCCCTGCTGCGTTTGCTGTACAACCTTTTGCTGTGTTTGTTGTTTTTGTGCATCACTTACCAAATTTTTGGCATGGAGTGTTCGAAGAACCGCATTTTGTTCATACTTAACAAGCTCATCATAGATGTTAAGAAACGGATTTTCAATATCCATCTTATACGCTTCAAAGTCAAAATTCTCAAACGCATCATCACGCAAAGTGACCAGTTTTTTCGACATAAAAGCCCGTTCTTTAGACTCAATCAGCTTTTTTTGTGTCGCACCTTTGATCTTGTCAATGTTTGCATAGATATTCTCTAGAGTTCCATACTCTGCAAGCAGCTTTTGCGCACCAACTTTTCCTATCCCCTTGACACCGGGGACATTGTCTGCACTATCACCCAAGATAGACTGATAATCGATAAACTGCTTAGGAGTGACACCATACTTTTTATAACACTCATCTTCGTTGATCTTTTTTTTCTGGATCGCATCAACAAGCACAACCTTGTCATCATCGATGAGCTGGTAGAGATCTTTATCGTGCGAAACTACACGTACAATATAACCCTTCTCTTTAGCAAACTTCACAACAGTAGCGATCATATCATCCGCTTCAAAGCCATCTTTGCCAAGGGTTTTATACCCCATCTTATTGATCCACTCGATCGCTACAGGCAACTGCATCGTAAGCTCCGGTGGTGGTGATTGACGGTTGGCTTTGTAGTTTGGGTCTATCTCATTGCGAAATGTATCCCCTTTACTATCAAGTGCAAAAACGATGTAGTCACTATCGTGATCTTTTTGTAGTGAGCTTATAAAGTTGGTAAAGCCTGTCAAAAGCCCGGTTGGGAAGCCATCTTTGGTTTTAAGGTGTTGCGGCAACGCATAAAAGCTACGGAAAAAAAATCCAAAAGTATCGATAACGGTAACAACTTTGGACATTAGTGTTCACCTTCTTTAATGAAGATTTTATGCTCATAGGAGATTTTCATCTTATGCAATCCTTTTTTTATACCTATTCGCTCTCATTGCAATGACATTTATGGGTGTGGTTTGTCGTTTTGTCAAAATATTTATAACCATGATAAAGTGTCATACAACCATATATAATCACTGCAACACTCGATAAACTCATCATCATATTACGAAAGTTTGTTGCATTCACCATCGATGAGACAAACCCAAGTCCAAACATCGACGGAATAGTACTCAGCCCAAAAATAAACATCACCAGCGCACCATAGATCGGGCTTGCTGTTGCAGCAGCAGTGATAGCAAAAAAGTACACAAACCCGCAAGGAAGCAGACCGTTAAGGATCCCAAGAATAAAAAAGCTGTAGTTTGAACGGGAGTTAAGAATCGATTTAAAAGCAGTTTTGTAAAGACTTGAAGAGGAAAAAGTATGCTCTATCACCGTTAAAAACTTGATTTTCCCCATAAGAGAAAGCCCTGCTAAGATCATCACTACACCTACAATAAGCAGCAAAACACCATTTGCCGTATTGCTAAAAGTCACAACCCCACCCAAAGCACCAAAAACAGCTCCTAGCATCGTATAAGTAGTGATGCGCCCAAAATTGTAAAGCAGATGTGCCGCTGTTTTGGAAAGCTTGGAGCTTTGCGGCTCAATCTTGATACTTGAATAGGCAAGCACAATCCCCCCGCACATCCCAATACAATGCCCAAAAGAACCCAAAAATGCGATGCTAACAATACTCAAAAGGTTAATAGTATCCATATTTCTCCGTTAAATTAATTGTTGTATTATACTATTTTCGTCTTTTTTTACCCTTACCCAGATCATCATAAATCAAAAATCTGCCCAACTCCTCTTTGAGTGCATCATCGAGGCTATTCCAAATCTCTTGTTTTTGTGCAAATCGAGCCAAATCCTCTTTTTTTGATTTTTTAATATCGCGGATAAGGTAGTGATAGCGTACAAGTTTTTTAGTATATTCACTCACAAACAGCCAGTTTTTGATGATCTGGTAGCTTCGCTCCTCATGGTCTGTAAAACTCCACTCATTAAACTCCCAGTCCTCTTCATCTTTTTTAAAAGCGACAAACGGCTTGCCGATATCGTGCAAAAATCCGGCTGCGATCATCTTGTACTCTTTGTTTTTAAGGATGTAGTAAACCACCCGTAAAGTATGCACAAGTACCCCATGTTGATGCCATTTGTTTTGGGTAAAAAAGAGTGAGTCTAAAAACGGTTTTGAAAATATTTTATTGTTTATCTCGTTCATAACCTCTCTTTTGCCATGCAAACATGATAATCAAAACCTATCTTGCAGTTGATCTCGAACTTCTAAAAACTGTTCTAAATATTCAAAAAACAGATCAACCAGTTGCGGATCAAAATGTTTACCCCTCTCCTCTTTGATAAGTGCAAAGATCTTTTCATCTGGCCATGCTTTTTTATAGACACGATCACTGCCAAGTGCATCAAAAACATCTGCCAAAGCAGTAATACGCCCATAAATATGAATCTCTTCACCTTTCAATCCACGAGGATATCCTGTACCATTATATTTCTCATGATGTTCATAAGCAACAATCGATGCTGCTTTTAGCAATGGACGGTGCGAACCTTTGAGCATCTCATACCCTAACTGCGCGTGCTCTTTCATCTTTTCAAACTCTTCATCGCTAAAGCGTCCCGGCTTATTCAAGATAGCATCAGGGATCGCCACTTTACCTATGTCATGCATTGATGAAGCTTGCTTAAGTATCTGTGCCTGATCTTCGCTAAGCCCGTAGTGTTTTGCTAAAAGGTAGGAATACTTAGCAACCCGCTTTACATGATTACCTGTCTCTTTGGAGCGACTCTCAC
>VCAY01000051.1 GCA_013607635.1 Campylobacterota bacterium | reverse complement strand
GCAAAAAGGAAAGATTAACCCAAAGCAAGATACAATTGCCCGAATTATATAACAAGGATATTGCGATGCCATTACTCGACTCATTTACGGTAGATCACACAAAGATGCCTGCCCCTGCGGTGCGAAAAGCAAAGATTATGAAAACACCAAGTGGCGATAAGATCACAGTGTTTGATCTTCGTTTTTATAAACCAAACAAAGATAAGATGGATGGTCGTGGGATCCATACGCTTGAGCACCTTTTTGCAGGGTTTATGAGAGATCATCTTAACTCCAAAGATGTAGAGATCATCGATATCTCTCCAATGGGTTGCCGTACAGGTTTTTATATGTCACTTTTGGGAACTCCGAGTGAGAAAAAAGTGGTTAAAGCGTGGAAAAAATCGATGGAGGATGTTTTAAAAGTAAAAAGTAAAAAAGATATTCCAGAGCTCAACATCTACCAGTGCGGCACTTACAAGATGCACTCACTCAAAAATGCCAAAAAGATAGCAACGGATGTGCTGAGTCATAAAATCGGTGTGATGGATAACGAAAAGTTAAAACTCAGCAAAAAAAAGCTCAAGGAGATTAACAGATAGTGTATGTACTTATTCCAATGGATAGTGATATAGTACAAGAAGCAAAACTTGTCAGTGTCAACGATGTTAAGGTGTGGGCTCAAGTTTTGATAGAGGAGGGCGAGGTTGTTGAGATATTCCATGCTGATAGTTTCGAGGATTTTGACAATCTTAGCGAAGCGGTTGTTCTCATTAATGACTTTGAAAACCCTATGCCGTTTATGGAGTACAATATGATGCCTCTTGTGGCACACACCCAAAGAAGTGTCGATGAGATTGTAGAAGCCTTTTTATTTAGAGAGCTTTACGATATGGCTGTATAACAAGGTATAAGAGTGGATTTGAAACAATTTTTAGAGCTTTTTAATCCACTGCCGGGCAATTGTTATTTGCAGGTAACAACCAAGCCCGACGCAACCACCAAAGCGCTTGAGGCTTTGCTAAAAGATGCCGATGGGGAGTTGCGTGTCGTGCTTTATGATGAAGATGATGCACTGTTTCGCTCACCTAACTACATCGATGTTTTGCCGCAGTACGATCTTGTCATGGCAAAAAAACTTCACATGTGGGGCAATGGGTTGTAGCCGTGGCAAAACAACTTACACACCAACATGAAATGGTTAGGAGTGATGACGGAAGTTTCACTGCGTACTCCAAAGAGTATAATGAGCACTACCACTCCACTAAAGATGGCGCACTCAAAGAATCACTACTCAAGCATGTTAAACCCGCCTTAGAGATAAAAAAAACTCAAAATGAGATCAAGATTTTAGATATCTGTTTTGGTCTTGGGCTCAACACCCTCACGACACTTTGGTACTACGATACGCACAAATTAGGTAACAAACTCAAGATATATTCCCCAGAGTTTGATGTTGAGTTGATAGACTCTTTAGTGCATTTTAGATACCCAAATGAATTTACAAAATATTTACCGATCATCCAAGCGTTGGTAGAGGATGGTGTGTATGAAGATGAGTATTTTTTTATAGAGCTTTTTCGAGGTGATGCAAGGGGGTATATTAAAAAGTTTGCAGATTTTTTTGATGTGGTGTACCAAGATGCTTTTTCTCCTGCTGTAAATCCTGTGCTTTGGACACAGGAGTATTTTGCAGATATTGCCAAAGCGATCAAAGATGACGGAGTACTTACAACCTATTCAACCGCACTCAAAACACGATTGGCGCTGCATTACAACGGCTTTGAAGTGTATCTTAACACCGGCGATGGGTTTCGTAATGCTACCGTTGCATCGCTAATACCCCTAAAAACTTTTCAAAAGGTGGATATGGAGCATAAAATCACTTGCAATCCTGATATGGAGCCACTTAGAGATTAAGAATCTCTAAAAACTCCTCACCATACTGCTCATACTTTTTCATCCCGACACCACTCACTTCTAGCATCTCCTCTTTGTTGCTTGGCATCGCAGCAGCAAGGTTTTTAAGGGTTTTGTCACTAAAGATGAGATACGCCGGAACTCCAAGCTCATCGGCAAGCTCCCTGCGTTTGGCTCGCAGTTTTTCAAAGAGATCTTTATCGTATGTGATCTCCTCTTGCACAACCCTTGCTTTTTGTTTTTCGAGCTCGCTGAGTCTTTGGGAGCGTATTGTAACTTGGAGTTTTGAGCGTAAAACTTTGGTCGCTTCTTGGGTAAGTTTGAGGGATTGAAACTCCCCAATCGTGACAAATCCAAGCTCAAGGGAACGCTCTACGATCACAAACCACTCTTTTTTGCTTAGCTCTTTGCCGATCCCGTAAACCGAGAGTTTATCGGCACCGTTTTGCAGCAGTTTTTGATCTTGACTACCTCGAAGTACATCGATGATATAGTTTTTCCCAAAAATTTGGTTGGTTTTATAGATGGCACTAAGGAGCATCTGCATCTCTTTGGTGATCTCTTTTTGTTCAAACTCACTGAGGCAGTTTTGGCAGTGCGATCCACAAGGCTCTAAGCTGTCTTCAAAATATTCGGCAATCTGCTTGTGAAAACAGATCTCACTGGTGGCATAGCGATATATCTGCGTGATCTTAGCTTGCAGATGCTTTTTGTATGTTTCATCGGTTATCTCGCTGAGGTGGTGTTTATGTTGGGCGAGATCACCGGCATTAAAAAGCAGCAGCGCTTCACTTCTCTCACCGTCACGCCCCGCGCGCCCTATCTCTTGGTAATAATTCTCCAGCGATTTTGGCAGACTAAGATGCACCACAAAGCGGATATCTGCTTTATCGATCCCCATCCCAAAGGCGATGGTGGCAACCATGATCTGCACCTTGTCGTTAACAAAAAGTTTGAAGTTGTGCTCCCTTGTGTGTGGTGGTAATCCTGCATGATAAGGCAGGGTAGTAAAGCCGTGCTGGTTAAGGTAACTGCTAAGTGACTCTGCTTTTTTGCGGGAGCTGACATAGATGATCCCAGATTCGTTTTTGTGCAGGTTTAAAAAGTTTTTGAGTTGTGTTTGTGCATTGCCGATGCGTCTTTGGGTGGCGATAAAGATATTTTGGCGGTAGATTTTTCCCTTGATGATGCGGGGATTTTGCAGGTTTAGCTGCTGGATAATATCGCTTGTGACATGGTGTGTTGCCGTAGCGGTAAAAGCGGCGATACTTTTGGTTGGAAAATGGTGCTTGAGCATCCCAAGGAGGCGGTAATCGCTACGAAACTCATGCCCCCATTGGCTGATACAGTGCGCTTCATCGATCACAAAAAAGTTGATAGGGATCTGTTGTAAGAGTTCGAGTGTGTTTTGGTTATTAAGGCGCTCAGGGGCGATGTAGAGAAACTTGAGTTGGTTGTTTAAGAGCTGCTCAATCACCTCATGGGTTTGCGCAAAACTCTGCATCGAGTTTAACATCGCTGCGGGGATATTTTGTGCTTGCAGTGAAGCAACTTGATCTTGCATCAGCGCAATAAGCGGAGAGATCACAACCGTAACCCCATCCATCATCATGGTAGGGAGTTGATACACAAGACTTTTACCCCCACCCGTTGGCAAGATCATCAAAAGATCCTCTTGATTTAAAACGGCATCGATCGCCTCCTCTTGCAACTCGCGAAATGCGTTATGCCCGAAGATATCTTTTAGTACTTGGTGTTTCATCTAGTACAGCGATGCGATGGAGTCAACTTGTTGCCACGAGAGTGTGTTGGTCTTGTTTTGGTGTTTAATGATATGTGCTACATAGCGGGCGAACATATCGGTTTCAATATTGACTCGTGAGCCTTTTTTGTAGTTTTTAAAGAGGGTTTCTTTCATGGTGTGGGGGATGATGGTGAGGCGAAAACTATCTTCAAACACTTCATTAACCGTCAAACTCACCCCATCGATGGTGATTGAACCTTTTGGGATGATGTAGGGGATAAATTTACTCTCAACCTCTACAAAAACATCATAAGAGTTGCCGTTGTTTTTGATCTCTTTAATAACCCCAATGGTATCGACATGCCCTTGAACGATGTGTCCCTCAAATCGGTCCCCCATCGCCATGGCAGGCTCGATGTGCACTTCGTTTTTATAGTTCTCAATAGCAAGCAGTTTTTGACTCTCGGGGCTAAGCTCCACACAAAAACTGTCACTTAGCACCTCTACAACCGTTAAACACGCCCCATTAACTGCGATCGAGTCTCCAATGCCGGCTTTGTATTTTGAGCGGATGCAGAGTTTGGAGCCTGCAAAGCTTTTGACAGTGGCGATCTCTCTTATGAGTCCTGTAAACATCTAAAAAACTATTTTCCCATCTTCTTGCAGATTTTTGATGATCTGTTTCGCTTTTTCATGCCCCTTATATGCTGCTTTGCGGCAAAGATCAAGCGCTTTGTCATGATCTTGCTCACACCCGACACCCTGATCGTAAAGTAGCCCAAGATTGTAAAGCCCTTGCGCTAAACCACCCTCAGCAGCGCGAGAAAAACAGATGAAACACTTGCGATCATCCTGCATAACTCCAAGATCATCTTTGTAGAGTGTTCCAAGATTGTTAAACGCCTCAAGATGCCCCCGCTTGGCTGCTTCTTCGTACCAAAAAGCAGCCTCAGAGTAGTTTTGCACACACCCAAGCCCCCGCTCAAGCATCAAGGCTACTTCAAATTGTGCTTGCGGTACTTCACGGATCGCTGCTTGCATGTAAAGCTCATGTGCTTTAAACTGGTCATGCGCAACACCGCCTAAACCGTTAGCGTAAAGGATCCCAAGATTAAAAAGTGCGTAAGGCTGTTTCGCTTCAGCCGCTTTGGTGTAAAGCTCCAGTGCTTTGGCATCATCTTTGTCGCATCCTTGCCCCATCTGGTACATATAACCAAGGGAGGCCTGTGCATCGGCATTGCCATCTTTGGCTAATTCGCTATAGAGCTTAAAAGCTGTTTCGTAATCTTGTGAGTTGTAAGCATTATGTGCGTTTTGTATCATTTAGTTCTCGTTTTCTGTTCGTATATTTTGTCTAAAAGTGGTTTGGTTTCCCTTAGCTTTTGCCTTGGCTTGGCGGATTTTTTCTATGAGATTCTCTTTTGTTTTGAGCCTCTCATCACGCAGTTCAAAATCTGCCATCCCGTCAATCTCTTGATCGTATTCTAAAATCTCTGGTACATAATCTTTAAACAGATCGTCAGCCATCTTAAGAACCTTTAATTTTATTATGCAAATGATACAGAAAAATGATAAAATTCGATTTAAAATTGATGTTTAGTATAATTTAGAGGGTGTGTGGATAATGGAATATGATGTAATTGTTGTTGGTGGTGGGCATGCCGGTATTGAAGCAGCCCTTGTAGCTGCTAGAATGGGCAACAAAACTTTGATGATCTCGATGCTTGCAGAAAATGTGGGGGCTACTTCGTGTAATCCTGCAGTGGGTGGTTTGGCAAAAGGGCATCTGGTGCGTGAGATCGATGCACTTGGTGGTGAGATGGGGCTTATCACTGATGAAGCGGGGATCCAGTTTCGCATCCTCAACCAAACCAAAGGTCCTGCCGTGCGTGGAAGTCGTGCGCAGATCGATATGGATAAGTACCGTGTTATTGCGAGAAACAAGATTTTGCATCAGCCAAGCCTTGATCTCGTGCAAGAGACTGCCGAGAAGCTTATTATCGAAGATGGTGAAGTGAAGGGGATTGAAACACTGCTACTCAATGAATACAGAGCCAAAAAGGTGATCATCACTACAGGAACATTTCTAAACGGGGTTATCCACATTGGCAAGATGAAACAGGTGGGTGGTCGTTTTGGAGAGAATGCTTCGGTGGGACTCAGTGAGTCACTCAAAAATGCAGGGCTTACGATGGACAGACTCAAAACAGGAACATGTGCTAGGATCGACAGCTCCACAATCGACTTTTCAGTAATGGAAGAGCAACCCGGAGATGAACTGCCAAACCCTTTTAGTTTTCGAACCGATCGCGAGAAGTTTAAAAAAGAGAAACAACAACTCCCTTGTTATATCGCCTACACCAATGAAATAACCCACCAAATCATCGAGTCAAATTTTTACCGCGCCCCCCTTTTTACAGGGCAGATTGAGGGAGTTGGTCCAAGATATTGCCCATCGATCGAAGATAAGATCAACCGTTTTCGTGATAAAGATCGTCACCACCTTTTTATAGAGCCACAAACGATGGACAATACCGAGGTGTATGTTAATGGGATGAGCACCTCACTGCCTCCCGATGTACAGCGCGATATGATCCACTCGGTTAAGGGGATGGAAAATGCGAAGATTGTGCGTTATGGTTATGCGATCGAGTACGATTATGTCGATCCAAGAGAGCTTAAACATTCACTTGAGACCAAAAAGATCAAAGGGCTTTATCTCGCTGGTCAGATCAACGGTACAACGGGGTATGAAGAAGCAGCGGCTCAGGGGCTTATGGCTGGGATCAATGCATCACTCAGCATACAAAACAAAGAGCCGCTTGTGTTGCGCAGAGATGAGGCGTACATCGGTGTGCTTATTGATGATCTTGTAACCAAGGGGACAAAAGAGCCATACAGAATGTTCACATCACGCGCGGAGTACAGGCTTTTGCTTCGTGAAGAGAGTGCCGACACTCGTTTGAGTCACTACGGGTATGAGCTAGGACTCTTAGATGATGTAACTTATGAGAAAGTGAAACAAAAAGATGCACAGATCAAAGAGGGGATAACTCTGCTAGAGCAAACCCGCTTCACTCCAAACAAAGAGTTTAATGCACTTTTAGCTTCGATGGATGAAGAGCCGATCAAAGATGTTGCAACAGCGCAACAGTTGGTAGCACGAAAAAGTTTTGATGTGGCAAAAATGGTACAAATTGTCCCAGAGCTCGCTAAGTTTGATGATTATATCAAAGAGGAGATTTTGGTCGAGGGGAAATACGCCCGCTACATCGAAAAACAGTCTCAAGAGATTGAGCGGATGAAAAAATATCTCAAAGTAAAAATCCCTGAAGATTTCGACTTTACAAAAGTGAGCGGACTCAGCAAAGAGATCCAAGAAAAGCTGGTAACTTTTAACCCACCAACTCTGCAAGCGGCAATGAATATCAGCGGCATCACTCCAGCAGCGATTGAGATACTCCACATCTATATTAAGATGGATGCAAGATCCAATAAAGTTTGAGAATGTTCATTAAAGTTTGAGAATGAGATAGCAAGATGAAAAAACCAACAAGTATCATTCCTGAATTTATGACAAAGAACAAAGATGATACTTTTATGTTTTTGATGCCGCTTCGTTTAAAAATCGACTATGAAGATTAGACTTAATTAAAAAAACGGGTGCTTACTTTTCTACTTTTTCTTATAATTCACAAGATAATAATCAACTAAATTCA
>VCAY01000050.1 GCA_013607635.1 Campylobacterota bacterium | reverse complement strand
TTTATGTGCGAAAGTTGAGGATATTAAAAGTATTTTAAAAACATACATAAAAAAAGTTCCAGGTTATATAAGTATTACGAATATTAAAGTCAATTATAACTGAAGAGATTTAAAGCTCACTTAATTTTAAATCTTCTCTTTTGCCATAGGGTGACACACATCGACGGTGTCTTTGAGATCTTGTTTTTGGATGTGTGTATATATCTGCGTTGTCAGTAGTGACGCATGTCCAAGTAACTCTTGCACCACTCTGATATCTGCACCCCCTCGGATGAGTGCAGTGGCATAGGAGTGGCGCAGTACATGGGGTGAAACACCCAGATACTTCTGTGTAACCTTAAAAGCTGATATACGGCTAAGCTTACCACCTTTATAGTTACACCATACATACTCTTTTTCAAAAGGTAACTCCTGTAAATACGCATCAATCGCTGTCATTGCTGCAGGTGCCAAAGGAACGATCCGCTCTTTTTGCCCTTTGGCATGGCGAATATGCAGCCACTCCCCCTCGATGTCAGCTAACTGCAACTCCAGCGCCTCACTAATCCGCGCCCCACTAGCAAACAAAAAAAGGATAAGCGCATAATCACGCTTCCCTATCCAACGACCTCTATCGATCAACTCCAAGCCTTTGAGGATCTCCTCATAAGAGAGAAATTTTGGTAAAAGTTTTGGGATCTTTGCTGTTTTAATGTGCAGTTTCTCATTGGCAAAGTGTTGTTTATGGCAAAAATCGAAAAAAGCGTTGATAGAGGAGAGTTTTCGGTTGAGTGTTCTTTTGTTTTTATATTCTGAAAGTAGTTGTAAAATGGTGTTGGTGTCAAGCTCTATAAGCGGTTTTTGCAGAGTTTGCTCTACATGTAACAGATCACTCTCATAAGCCAAAACACTTTTTTTACTCAGCGCTTTAGTTACGGTGATATACTCTATGAAAGCTTCAAGTTCGCCAGACATCTACTTTTTGATCGTGATCTTTGTGTCATCAACATAAAAAGCATTTTTTCCGACAAAGGCAAGCCCATCACTAAAATCGGTTTCATAAACCTGATACTCAAAAGTTTTTTTATCGACTTTAATAATGTATTCCTCTTTCTCTAGCAAATAAATACTATCATCATCTTCAATCATCCCCAGGATGTGTGCAAACGGTAACTTGACCTTGTGAACAACATCCAAATCGGGTGTTAAAGAGAGGATTCTTCCCTCTTTTGTAGCGATATAGATACTTTTATTGTCACTCATAATACAACGAATATCATAAGCTACACGCTTTTCCTGACGAGCAAGACTTAAAACCTTAAAACCTGTCGCTGCAATAATTCTGTTGTTAAGAGTGTTAAGATAGATAATGTTGTTAAAGTTATCTTCAGAAGAGATGATCACTGTACGCAGTATTTTTTTAAGCTTTGTATTGATAATCACCACTTTCCCATCGAGTGTAGCAAAAATCACAAGATCACCCATAAATTGAGGTGCTACAATCCGAATATCGACAACAGAGGCTTTACCCCCCTGCTCTTTAAATAGCAATTCTTGAGTGTTGATATCATAAAGCGCCATATCGTTATTAGCAAACAACACTGCCATTGTATCACCACTAACGCTTGCGGTCGCCACAGTATCTTTGAGGTCAAAATGTTTCGTGTTGTTAAAATCTTGAAGTGCGGTGAGCGTAAGATTGCCATCGATCGTTGCACTGATGATCCATCCATCACTTACACCAAGAACCCTTTCCTCTTCTGTAATGTTGAGATCAAGCAGTGTATCTTTTGTCAATACTTGAGCATTTTCAAGCAAAGCAACATCGGAACCTTTATCGATAATTTTGGCTTTCATACTACTTTGCTGTTCCCACTCACCGGCAGTATCCTGCGGTGTATAAACCTCTTTGGTGCTACACCCTAAAAAAACAAAGGCACTCACAAAGATCGAAGCGTAGATAAAGTTTTTCAAACTATTTCACTCCATAATGTTGTAGTGATTTTGCCACATTATAAAGGGGAGATTGCGATGCGATAAGAGCAAGTGTGCTATGCGCTTCATCAACCTTACCCTCTTGCATCTTGATAACCGCCACTTGCACCAAAGCAAGGTCTCTATAAACAGCGTCTTTATTTTGAGCATATTTTTCCAAAGCATCTACATCTGATTTTTCCTGTGCTGCTTCATATTCTGCAAGATCATCAATAAGCATCGCTTTAGATTTTTTGAGCTTCTCTAAAGATGCCACATCTTGTTTTGCTACAGCATTAGCATAACTCCAAAGATCATGCAATGCCGGACTTAGCGACTCAAGTCTTGCAACAACAGCCCGATTTACACCCTTTTGTGCCTGCAACTCTTTGAGTGTCTTATTTGCAGCTTCAAGAGTATTTTGTTTATTTACTTCATACCCAATATCAGCAGCTACAATCAAAACGATCGCCACCAGCGAACCGATAAGCGGTTTTTTATACTTTTTGACAAACTTTTCTGTCATCACAGCTTTTTCAAAGAACTTCTCTTCAGAGTTTAGCTCATCTTTGACCATATCGATATTTTCTTTTAAACTCAAAGGATATCCCCTTACATAAATTTACGTAATATTATCGCATAGTTTGTTAAATTTTTATCAAATCTATGTTAAAATCAAAGTCAAAAGCCAATGAGGATAATTTATGCAAATAGATGAAACACTTTTAAAAAGACTTGAGAGACTCTCTTATCTCCAAATCAGCGAAGAAAAACGCGCCGAAGTGATCGAACAACTTTCTGAGATCGTAGGATTTGTTGACAATCTCAGTGAGCTTGACACATCAGACATTGATGCCACTTTTACAATGAGTGACAACGCAACACCGATGCGAGAGGATGTAGCCTTTTGTGAGACACAGATCAACGATGATATTCTTAAAAATGCTCCTGATGCTCAAGAGAACTTCTTTGTTGTACCAAAAATAATTGAGTAGAGCAAACTTACCAAAAAAAACTATGAAAAAATTGGACATTAAAAAACTTTTAAAAAGTGTTATGGCATTTAAGTCCTCTGACTTACACTTAGTTGTTGGAGCAGAACCACAGATCCGTATAGATAAAGAGCTTCGTGCACTCAATCTTCCTGTACTGACAGCTGAAGATGTTGAAGAGATGGCATACTCACTTATTGAAGAGAAGCAAAAAAAGGAGTTTGAAGAAAAAAATGAACTTGACTTTTCTTTTGAACTTGAAGGCATTGGACGTTTTCGTGCAAACTATTACCGAACTATTTATGGAATCGGCTGTGCTTTTCGCATGATCCCTATTGAGATCCCAACACTTGAAGAGTATGGGAACCCTCCTATTTTTAAAAAGCTTGTCAAAAAAGAAAAAGGGCTTATCCTTGTTACGGGACCTACAGGCTCTGGTAAATCGACCACTTTGGCATCGATGCTGCATGAGATTAACCTCAATGAGCGCAGACACATCATCACAATCGAGGATCCGGTAGAGTTTGTTCATACTAACATCAAGTCACTCTTTTCACAGCGTGATGTGGGGAATAGTACAGACTCATTTGCCACAGCACTTAAATACGCACTGCGTCAAGACCCCGATGTTATCCTGATTGGGGAGATGCGAGATAAAGAAACAATCGGAGCAGCTTTAACTGCAGCAGAAACAGGGCACTTGGTTTTTGGAACACTCCATACAAACTCAGCGCCAAGTACCATCAACCGTATCATCGATGTATTTAATGCTGAAGAACAATCCCAAGTGCGAGCACAACTTGCTTCATCGCTCGTTGCTGTTATCTCACAAACACTTATTCCAAGAATTGGTGGAGGCAAAGTAGCAACTCAAGAGATCATGATCACAAACCCTGCGATCTCCAACCTTATCCGTGAAGACAAAGTGCACCAAATCTACTCACAAATGCAGCTTAACCAAGGTGAAACTGCAATGACAACACAGACGCAACAACTGCTTAATCTGTTGCAAAAAAATACCATATCTAAAGAAAATGCCATTAAAAACTCCAACAGACCGGATGAACTCATGCAAGTGATTGCAAACCTTTAATCTACCATACCACCCATCAGTTTCGCTTTAACCTCATCACTTGCCATAGTTGGATTCCACTCTGGCTCCCAAACAACCTCTGCCTCTACATCCTGCACTTTTGGCAACTCTCGCATCACCGCTTCTTCTACCCACTGCACCATCATCTGATGGAGTGGACACGCACGGGTACTGAGTGTCATTGTGACTTTAACCTCATACTTTTCATTACATGTGGCGTCATATATCAGCCCCATCTCAACCAAATTAAACCCAACTTCAGGGTCTTTTACCGTTGAGATAGCTTTAAAAATCTCTTCTTTTGTATACATCACTTATACCTCATCATATAGATTATATCTTTGACTAAAAACAGTATCCCAAAAACCAAAAAACTCACACCACTTTTAAAAACGGTGTCATTCATACTGAAAATTCCAAGTGCCACCACCACAACACCGACACTGCTTAAAACAAACTGCATCGCAGCGCTGCGTGTTGGCACCATATCAGCAAGCATCGGCACATTCTCTTTGCCAACAAGCTGCGAGTACTTCTCATACCACACCAAAAACGGAACAATCTTATAAAGATGCCCACTGATTAAGAACATCACAAAACCGCTAAAAGCGATCCACCCAAGTGTAAGGAGAAGCTGCCCCATAGGATACACCACAGCCACAACCAAACCTACAAGCAAAGTAAAAAAACTGCCATAAGAAAACACCATACTTTTAAAATAGATATCGGACTCGATGCGCATTCTGTTTTTATAAAGCTTGACAATCTCATACCCATAGAGCACAAAAGAGCCAAGTACCATCCAGTCAGCCACCTTCTCAAGCAATCTTAGCTCAAAGATCGTCGCAGCAGCCAAAACGAGTAACGCACTCACCAGCACACCCAAAGATATCTGCATCAATCGCCACGATTTGATATGGCTGAGCAAAAACATCGGCAACAGTATCAAACTCATCCCCATCACCGTAATACCGACATATCCAAAAAGGACAAAATAAACATGCACCTTGAGCCATTTTTGGATCGCAACCTCTGCCATACCAACATACCCAAGCGCCATCATAAACGCTACGATAAGCCCAAGCAGTAAAAAGATATTGGCAAAAAATACACTCATTACCACAAAAGTGACTCGCTTGATCTTTCGCATTGTCAAAAATGTCTCAGCGAGATAGATCAAAAACGAGATAAGCACGATCAACCCGCCAAAAGGCAACAGGGAAGGCAAAGCGTAAAAACCGCCAACCATCAGTGCCAAACCGACAAACAAAAATGAATAGATCGCATAGTACAACTCAACTGCAACATGTTCCACCTCAAGCACCACAGGGATAAGCTGCGCCATTGCACCCATAATCACCATCATCACAAACCCAAGCACAAACAGATGCACCCAAGCTAATGTTGTATGGCTGTAGATATCAACCTGCGCTATATCAAATCCAAAAAGTGCCAACACACTTACAAGCAACACCCCTATCCCTACAATAAAAAAGGGGGCTATCAGTTTAAGTGGCGGTGAGAACTGCTGTGAGATGTTCATATTTACCCGCTACAGCTGTTTTGTGTAAAGTCTGTTGTATTGCTCGCATCTGTTTTTTTGCGAAACTCCACTTTTACTCTGCCATCATCCATCTCGCTCACTTCATAATCAAAGTCACCTTCGATCTTTGGAAACAATCCACCTGGAGCTTTGTGGTTGATCATCACAAGTTTTGAGTTTGCATCTAAAAGCTGTAGTCCTGCCATCGCATTGACCATCGGCTCTGGTGGACCACATCTGCTTGTATCAAACTGATACACCGTTAAACCATCTTGAACCTCTTTAAAAAAATCTACCGTAGCACCTGTTACTTCTATCTTTTCCATACTATTTTCCTCATATTTAAACTATTGCAATCATACAGCCTCTTTGTTTAATTTCTACTTATAGGTAGCATTTAATTATTTTTATGCTATACTACCTTCAAGAAGGAGAAGTAGTTACATGAAGTTTCAAGACACAACAGAACATGCGATTCGGTTTTTAACCTACATGGCAAAAGACCCATCAAAGCGCTACTCTACCAAAGAGATCGCTGTAACACTTGATATCCCCTACAAATACATGACCAAGATTGTCACACTCCTTTCAAAGGCCGGCTTGATTGAGTCTAAAAAAGGGAGTCAAGGTGGAGTGAGTCTGCAAAAAGAGCCCTCAAAGATCACCGTTAAAGATATCCTTGAGGTGTTGGGAGATTTTAGCCTTGATCGTTGCATCTTAGGGGATCATAAATGCAACCCCGATGGAGTGTGTGCCATGCATGAAAGCTGGGTGCCGACACGCATCAAGCTTGAAGAGACTTTCAGTACTACAACTTTAGAAACTTTAGCAAAAAACGAAAGGGTGTAAATGAATAACTATCCAAAATTTTTCGATGCAATCAAACCTATAGCTTTGCAAGACAAACTTGCTGCTTTTTTAGGAGCGTTTGAAAACGGTCTGTATGAGGTCTCTTACCTCGATGTGGTCAAGAATGCAGGGCACAGCTGCCCAACAGTTGCAGGGGCATACCTGCTTTGTCAAAAAGGGCTTGAAGCACTTTATGGTGACCAACCGGCTCAAAGGGGCGAGATCGAAGTTGCTTTCAAAGAGAGTGAGCTAGAGGGTGTTGCAGGAGTAATTGCCAATGTAGTCAGTCACATCACCGGTGCGACAGATAAAACAGGCTTTAAAGGGATAGGCGGCAACTTTGTGCGCCACTCACTGATGCACTTTGAAGCCAACATCGATGCCAGCATCAAACTCACCCGCACAGACACACAACAAAGTGTCACACTGCTTTACAATCCAAACACCATCAAGCCAGACCCAAAACAGCAAGAGATTATGCAAAAAATTATGCAAAATATTGCAACACAAGAAGATAAAAAAGAGTTTGCCACTCTGTGGCAAGATCGTGTAAAAAGGATTTTTCAAAACAGTGATCAGGTTATCACTGTTGTGTAACACCCCAAAATGGGTGTTACATCTGATGAAGATTATTTTGTGGAGAATTTATAGTCTAGTTGTAACCAAGCAACTGTTTTGTCGTTGGTGTAACCAGTAGCTTTCCCTTTAGAATATTGAGCATATTTTACAAGACCGCTAAGATTTTTCACACCTGGAATTGCATTGACATAAACAATGTCAAACTCACTACCAAGATCATCTGTTCCACCCATATCTTTATCTGCTTTAAAGTCATGATACACACCTAAAAGTTTTCCAAACCCTTTTGCTTTATAGCCTAGGCGAATATTCATATCTTTTAGACCTCCTGTTGGAACACTCGCTACATAAAACACATCTGCCCAACCATTAAATTTATGGTTTGTACCCAATGCAGGGTTGAATGCTGTTTGACTACCTGTACCATCTCCATCACCACTTAAAACCTCATAGTTTACACCAGCTAAAATACCAGAAATATTTGCTCCAAGATCAAGGTTGTAGTACGATGCATCTGCTTTACCTTTTACACCATGGATCTTCATACTTCCATCTTTTTGCACAGCATACTCTGCACGGTAGTTTAGTTTCGCACCGGCATCGATCTTACCGGTTAAAGCAATACCATAAGTATCATGTAAACTTGCCAACATATAGTCGTACATCGTCACTTTTAACTCCGGCATCACATCATAACTTGCGTGCAAAAGAATAGAATTGGTATCTACAGTATTCCCCGCACCTACACCCTGATAACCATATACCCAAGCAGCTAAAAGGTTAAGCCCTTTGACACTGTTGTCTGCTACATATACAGTGTCATAGCTTCTCTCAAACTGTCTCCAACCAACTGTACCGATAAAACGTTGGTTATCAAGTTTTACCTGAGAACGACCTGCGTGCAATATTGTTTTACCAACTTGGTAGTTGATATCTGCATTAGAGATCATCGCTTTTTGAGGATCTTTAACGATATCATACTGTGTTTGACCGTTATCTGTACTATTGTATTTATTTGAACCAAAATTATTAACAGAGATAATCCCGATATTTGTACTCAACCCCTCAATACCAAGAAGATTAGCACTCATATTGAGTTTGGTTCTTGCAGTATAAGCATTCGCCGCTTTTTTCCCATTGTCTTTTACATCCGCATACTCATATCTTGGTCTGATCTGCCCAGACACTACGATATCGTCTAAGATATTGATCCCATCTTCTGCACTTACTGTAGTAGTGGAAAAACTCATCATCGATGCAATAGCAACTGCCGACATAGCAATCTTTTTCATATTCAATCCTTTATGGGCACCTCTAAAAACCCTAAGCGGTCTCAGCTTTTCATAGAGAGTTGTAATCAAGGCAGATGTTCTT
>VCAY01000004.1 GCA_013607635.1 Campylobacterota bacterium | reverse complement strand
TAAACTTTTTTTCTTCTGGAGCATCTTTTGAATGGGAGCATATAACGAGAGTTATTTTATGAGAATTTGCAAAATAATTGACTATAATACGGGAGAAAGGTGTAGAGTATGAGATATGTCGCATTGGTGCTGATTGTTTTGTTTGCCGGATGTAGCACAAAACAGTATGAACGAAAACCAAAAATGGTAACACTGAAAACTCCACAGATCAAGTTTGCAGATCTTGGGTATCTCTCAAGCAGTAACGGTGGTGTGCAGTTGGAGTTGTATGTGGTTGGTAAGGCGCTGCTGGGCATTGAGATCGATGGGATGGTTTGTGTAAGGGGTGAGGGGTGTATGACAAAAAGTTCATTTAATGACACCTACCTTTATGATGCTTATCCACCCGATTTGCTGAAAAATATATTGCTTGGAAAACCTATTTATAATGGTGAAGGGGTGCAGCGAAGTGACGGGGAGTTCTCCCAGACGATCAAAACTCCGGAAGTGGATATTCGCTATATTGTCAATAGATATCAAACCTATTTTAAAGACAGAAAAAACAACATACTGATAAAAATAAAGGATACAAAATAATGGCAAAATTTGTAGGAGCACACACAAGTGCAAATGGAGGAGTATTTAACGCAATCACCAATGCGCAAGAGATTGGAGCCAAAGCGTTTGCTTTGTTTACAAAAAACCAAAAAAGGTGGGATGCCAAACCGTTTGATGCCAAAACACTCGATAGATGGTTTGCAACCCTAGAGGCATCGGGGATCGAGCCAAAGCATATCTTGCCACACGATTCTTATCTTATCAACCTTGGACACCCTGAAGATGAGAAACTGCAAAAAAGTCGTCACGCATTCATTGATGAGTTGCAAAGGTGTGAAGTGCTTGGACTTGACAAGCTCAATTTTCACCCCGGAAGCCACCTTGTGAAACTCTCAGCCAAAGAGAAAAAGGACCCTAAACGTATAAGTGAGATGGAAAATGGCTGTCTTGATGTGATAGCAGAGTCGATCAACATCGCTTTAGATCAAACAAGCGGTGTCAAAGCGGTGATTGAAAATACCGCAGGGCAGGGGACAAACCTTGGGTATAAGTTTGAACATCTGGCGTACATTATTGACAAAGTAGAGGATAAAAGTCGTGTAGGGGTGTGTATCGATACCTGTCATCTGTTTACAGCGGGTTATGACATAAGAACCCGTGAGGCGTACGATGCGACATGGGAGGCGTTTGGTAAGATTGTCGGTTTTGAGTACTTAAGCGGAATGCATATCAACGACTCCAAACCACCGCTTGGCAGCCGTGTGGACAGACACCACTCCCTTGGGCTTGGTGCGATAGGGCTTGATGCTTTTAGGTTTATCATGAACGATCCTAGAATGGATGATATTCCGCTGGTGTTAGAGACGATCGATGCGTCGATCTGGGCTGATGAGATCGCACTTTTGTACTCTTTTGAGAATATTTTTTAAGGAAGAGTTTGGAAACGTTAGTTGATTTTTTAAATGCGCAGGATGTGACCAAAAGTGAGATATATAACCAGTTAAAGTGTACGGTAGAAGAGGCAAATATGCTTCACTACATCACACAGCGTTATGTGGCTGGAGAGGATGATGTGCTTGTTATTCAAATGGTGCAGGAGCTTTACAAGGGTGAGAGTTATCAATATTTGGGGTATTTGAAGTATGTCAAAAATCTACTGGAGCTTGGCTGGCTGCATCAACAAAGTTTTACCCCCATCAAGATAGCCGATGTGACACCGCTTGAGCTTTTAAACACTGCTGTTGGGCTGACCCCATCGTTTTTAAAACTGCTTCAAGAGGGCTCACTCGATCTTGATTTGCCGGAAGTAAAGCCCTATTTGGATCATCTGGAGTATCTTCAAGATCAGTTTTTTCGCATTGAGCTCTATCAAAAGATGCGTGTGATCCGCCAAAATGTGCATGAGCACTCTTTGGGGATCGATAGAGTGCAAAATAAACTCCAACTGCTAGAAAAAAGGATACAAGAGCGTGTTGAGCAAACAGCAGAAGAGCTGGTGCTTGATAAGTTTTTTAAACAAAAGAAGATAAACAGTTACGAGCAGGTGATCTTTTTGGCACTGCTTCGTGAGGAGTACAGCTCCAGCGATGCTTCACTTCGTGAGATGAACACGCTGATCGATCTTATTTCACTTGATGAGTATGAGCGGATCAAAAACCGCTCCCTTTTGGAGGATGGCTCAAACCTCATAGAGAATAACATCATTGACTACGAAGAGATGCTCAACCCCTTTGGTGGGATATCGCGCGCTTTTTACATCGTCGATGATGTACTACAAAGCATTATGCACCCACAAAAATCGAAAAAAGTGACCCGCCTGAAGCTGGGTGCACTTGTGGAAGAGCAGGATATCTTTGAGCTTGTGGAGCCTGAGAGTTCCTTAGATGATGTTGTATTACATAAGAGCACCAGAGAAACACTTGAAAATTTAATGCGACAAGTTGATAAAGAGGTGGTAAGCAGGTTAGTGAAATGGGGGATTAAAAAGAAAAAGTCAGGGATCGATGCACGCATTATTTTTTACGGGGCAGCGGGAACCGGTAAAACGATGACAGCGTACTCCTTGGCAAAATCACTCAAGCGACAGGTACTCGCGTTTGACTGTTCAAAAATCCTCTCAATGTATGTGGGTGAGAGTGAGAAGAACGTTAGAAAGATCTTTGAGAGCTATTATGAACTGTGTGAGAAAACAAAAACAGAGCCTATTTTATTGCTTAATGAAGCAGATCAGTTTTTAGGAGCTAGAAGCAGTGGCAACATTACAGGCGCAGATCAGATGCATAACCAGATGCAAAATATCTTTTTAGAACAGATTGAAAACTTTAAAGGGATGTTGATCGCGACAACGAACTTACTTGAAAATATCGACAAAGCGTTTTCGAGAAGATTTAACTACAAGATTGAGTTTAAAAAACCGAACAAAGCGCAAAGAGAGCAGCTTTGGGAGTTGATGCTGCCAAAAGAAGCACCGTATGAGGATGGTTTTGAGGTGGCACAACTAGCAGAGTACTCACTGACAGGTGGGCAGATCAGTTTGATCGTCAAAAATACAGCCTACAGAGTTGCAGTGAAAGAGGAACCACTTTTTACATTACGTGACTTTATCGAGGAGATTGAGCGTGAAAAAAGTGGTAACTTTGACAGCGAGAAATCTATGGGGTTTTTAAATGGATAGTCATATATCAAGATATATTGATATGTTGTCTTTTTTTTGTTACCATGTTGCAAATAAAGTTTACGGGGTGTATTATGTATAAAAGATTAGAAGAGTTGTTTGGTAGATTTGGTGCGTTTATCACGAGGCACCCTTTTGTTGTGATTTTATTTTCACTTGCTATTGTTGCTTTTCCAATTTCACAATTGCCAAAGATCACAATGGATACCTCTACTGAGGGTTTTTTGCATAAAGATGATCCGATGCTTCTACATTACAACGCTTTTAAAGAGCAGTTTGGACGAGATGAGCACATTGTTATAGCTATTACAAGTGACAAAATCTTTTCCATCCCCTTTTTAACAAAACTCAAACAGCTTCACAAAGAGCTTGAAGATAATCTGCCATACCTTGATGAGGTGACATCACTTGTTAATGTAAGAAACACAAGGGGTGAGGGTGACCAGCTGATTGTTGAGGATCTGCTAGAGAATTTTCCAAAAAATGAGCAAGAGGTTGCTAAACTCAAAAAGATCGCAATGGGTAACGAGTTTTATCGCAACCTGCTACTCTCCAAAGATGGCAAAATCACAACAATTATCATCGAGACGCAGGCATACACAAGTGATACCAAAGAGGATCTCAATGCGATGTTTGATGCGTTTGATGACGCAGCGCAAGAGGATGTCAAAAAAGAGCCCCTTACAGATGAGCAAAATGCCCAGATCGTTAAAAAAGTCAAAGAGATTGTTGCAAAGTATGAAGCCAAAGATTTTGATATCCACTATGCGGGATCTCCTAGTGTGATGGATGCACTCAAAACGATGATGCGTGAAGATATGCAAAAATTTACAAGGGTGACCATTGCCATTATTTTGGTGTTTTTATTTTTGATATTTAGGCGCATAAGTGCGACATTTTACCCACTAATTGTGATTGTTCTGGCACTGCTGAGTACGGTTGGGTCGATGGCATACTTTGGTGCAGCGTTTAAGCTTCCTACACAGATTGTACCTTCGTTGCTGATTGCTGTAAGCATTGGGGCAACGGTGCATGTTCTTTCTATCTTTTTTGACAGGTTTAATGCAACAAAAGAGAAAGCAGGCTCTATCATCTTCACTTTGCAACACTCCGGTTTGGCTATCATGATGACAGGGGTGACAACGGCGATAGGGATCGCTTCATTTGCAGGCAGTGAAGTAGCACCAATCTCCGATATGGGGGTGTTTGCATCTCTTGGTGTTGTAACTTCTCTGTTTTTAACCCTCACCCTTTTGCCGGCACTGCTTATGGTGACAAGGCTCAAGCCAAAACCAGTAAGTGATAAACACAGGCTTGATAACTTGATGCAAAAGCTTGCCTATTTGCCAACACACCACCCAAAAAGTGTGCTTTTTGTCAGTTTGGCACTTGTGCTTATCTCACTGATGTTAGCAACCAATATCCGCACATCACACTACCCGCTTGAGTGGTTTCCAAAAGATGATCCGAACTACATAGGCACACACTATATCGATGCCAATATGAACGGCTCACTTACAATGGAGATGGTGCTAGATACCAAAGAGGAAAATGGGTGGCAAAACCCCAAAAGGCTTCAAAAACTCGATACACTCTACCATGAGTTAGAGGGGTATGATGATGGTAAAACCTACATTGGTAAGATCGTTTCACTCAACAACATTATCAAAGAGAGTAACCGAGCTTTGCATGAGAACAATCAAAGCTATTACTCCATCCCAAAAGATCAAGCCCTAGTCTCGCAAGAGTTGCTTTTGTTTGAAAACAGCGGGAGTGATGATCTTGAAGATGTGGTTGACTCACAATTTTCCAAACTGCGTGTCACACTGAAGTTGCCATGGGTGGACAGCATCGATACCGAGGATATTTTAAACCATGTGAAGAAGCGTTACCATGAGGTTTTTAGTGATCTTGATGTAACGATGACAGGGATTATCCCTATCCTTTCACACACTTTTACTATGGCTATCCACTCCTCTGTGGTGAGCTATTTTATCGCCTTTATGCTCATTGCAATTTGTATGATGTTTATTATGGGAAGTATCCGTTTGGGACTTATTAGTATGATCCCAAATCTCAGCCCTATTATTATTGGGCTTACGATTATGTATATCTATCATATTCCGCTTGATATGTTTACGCTTCTCATTGGCTCGATTGCGATCGGTCTTGCGGTGGATGATACGATCCATTTTATGCATAACTTTAGAAGATACTATCACAGTAGCGGTGATGCAATTGCTGCGGTGGAGTCCACTTTTTATACAACGGGAAAAGCGATGGTGATCACATCTATTGTGCTTTCACTTGGGTTTTATGCTTATATGTTTGGGCAGATGCAAAGCGTGCAAAATTTTGGATTTTTAACCGGTAGTGTTATTGTTTTAGCGCTACTAGCTGACTTGATGCTTGCACCCGCACTGATGGTTTTAGTGGCGAAAAAAGGATGGATAAGATGAGAATATTATTGATGATAATGGCGTTTAGTTTAGTTTTACAGGCGAATGAAGCCAAAGAGATAGCCCAAAAGGTACGCGACAGAGATGATGGAAAAACCGTGATCCAAGATATGACGATGATTTTAATCGATAAAAACGGTAACAAAAGGATCCGAAGTATCAAAACCTTTTCAAAAGACTTTGGAAAAGATGACTATAAAATCATGTTTTTTAAAACACCTGCCGATGTGAAAGATACCGCATTTTTAACGTATGATTATGATGACAGCAGCAAAGATGATGATCAGTGGCTTTACCTGCCGGCACTTAAAAAGGTCAAACGGATCCCAACAAGTGATAAAAGTTCAAGTTTTATGGGGAGTGATTTCTCTTACTACGATATGACAAAGCGTGATATGGATGATTATAGCTACAAGATATTAAAGCATGTAAAGGTTCGTGGACACGATACAACGATGCTAGAGTCTGTCCCAAATAACGATCGTGTGATCGAAGAGTCGGGTTATGTGAAGACGATCGGACTTGTTCGGGAAGATATCGATATGGTGGTTCGCTCTATCGGGTTTTTGAAAAACGGTAAGAGAAAGTATCTTAATGTAACTAAAATACACAACCAAGATGGGATCTGGGTGATCGATGAGATGGTGATGACAACTAAAAAAGGGAAACGTACATTGCATAAAACGATTTTAAAATTTGATAACATTCAAGTCAATAAACCGGTAGATAATTCGATCTTTACTACAAGAAGATTGCAAAAAGGGTTGTAGTTGAAAAAATTATTACTTGGCTCTTTGGTTGTTGCCTCTTTGCTCTGTGGCGATGAAGCTGATGATTTTTTAGAAGGGTTTGATGAGCAAAGTGTTGATACTGCACAGATCCTTCAAGATTCCAAAGGGGGGTTTAACCTAAAAGAGTATGGTTTTGAGGGATCTTTAACACAACAGATCGCTTACAGTTATAACAATAAAGCACCCCATGACAACATATCCTCTTTGCGAACCTCCTTTTTTTTGGAGTACAATCACGATCTTTGGAGCAATTTTAAACTTAAGATCAATATGAACTCTTTTTACGATTTTAGCTATCTTGCAAAAGGGCGTGATAAGTTTACCCAAGAGGAGCTAGATGCTTTAGAGGGTGAGGTGGAGCTTTTTGATGCGTATATTGAAGGCTCACTGAGTGAAAACCTTGATATAAAACTTGGAAGAGAGGCAGTGGTATGGGGCAAAAGTGATACGATCCAGATCGTAGATGTACTTAATCCGATGGATAACAGACGTCCGGCGATGGTAGATATTGAAGATTTACGCCTCACACAAACCATGGCAAAGTTTGACTACTATTTAGGCAGTTGGCATCTATCACCCATCGCTATACTTGAGCAAAGGGGGGATAAACTTCCCCCTTATGGAGGAGATTTTCACCCCTCACCCAGCAAAACCACGATGCCCGACAAGCCAAACAAGATCACTTTTGCTTTGAACGCGGGAGCTTCTTACAGCGGGTTTGATATCGACTTTTACTATGCCGATATCTATCCAAATTTTTCGTTTTATCCACGCTATCTTGTAGATTATCGTAAAAAGATGCAGATGTATGGTACGGCGATGAACTATGTTGTTGGCAGTTTATTGCTTAAAACCGAGATTGCCTACAAAGATAATATTGCCTACTTGCAATATCCTAACCAAACCTTTGAGAGGGTGGATGCTCTTGTTGGATTTGAATACAACGGTATCGCCGAGACAACTATCAGTTTTGATATAGCCGATAAGCACTTTTTAGAAGATTCGCAACTCCAAAAAGCCAATTATCAAACAGCATTGCGTGTGGCACACGATATGATGCATGACAGCCTGCACCTTAACTACCTCATAAATTTATTGGGAAAAAAGTTTGATGAGGGTGGTTATCAGAGAGTTTGGGCAGAGTATGAGATAAGTGACAGTGTCAAATCTACACTTGGTATTGTTGATTATTTTGGTGGCAATAGTTTTTTTGATGCTATAAGTAACAATGATATGTTTTATTGCGATATCTCATACAGTTTTTAAATCTTCCCCATCCCCTTTTTAAGTGTGTTGCAAAATGTGACACATTGCCACTCTTCTTAAAAATCATAGTTTTATTTAATACTCTTTTTGCTATAGTGCAGTAACTGTTTTTTCTAACTTTTAAAGTTTCACAGTGGCTGTCTTTAGGTGTTGGAAAACAAATCAAAGGTTTTTGAAAAACAATAAGGTAGGTTATATGGAGCATATTAGTACTGCAAATCCGTATTTCGGGGTATTTGTACTTTTTGTTTTAACATTTGGTGCTTTTATAGCAACAACTATTATTGCAAGATTGGCAAGCCGTGCATTGGCTGCAAAAGATACTGAGAAGATCAAGCTCTCGGTCTATGAGTGTGGACCTGAGGTTACGAAACAACCAAACAGAGTTTCACCGCAATTTTATCTCTTTGCACTTTTGTTTTTACTGTTTGATGTGGAGATCGTTTTTATGTTTCCATGGGCGGTAGATTTTAAAATACTTGGATGGTTTGGATTTGCTGAGATGATCATGTTCATCCTGTTGTTGGCAATCGGCTTTGTATATGCATGGAGAAAAGGAGCGCTAGAATGGCACAACATAAAGTAAATTACACACAAGACGGTGGTTTGCCGGTAGCACTGACAACTATTGACAAAGTGGTCAATTGGGGGCGTTCAAACTCTCTTTGGGCGTTAACTTATGGACTAGCATGTTGTGGTATCGAGATGATGGCATCAGGTGCATCGCGTTTTGATTTTGACCGTTATGGTACGATCTTTAGATCTTCTCCTCGTCAGGCTGACGTGATGATCGTTGCGGGAACACTGACTAAAAAACACGCTGAGTTTATCAAGCGTCTTTATGATCAGATGACAGAACCTAGATGGGTTATCTCTATGGGATCATGCGCAAATACCGGTGGGATGTTTAACACGTATGCAACAGTGCAGGGGTGTGACCGCGTTATTCCGGTTGATCTTTATCTGCCTGGTTGTGCCCCTAGACCTGAGACACTGCAATATGGTGTGATGTTACTACAAAAGAGGATTCGCCAAGAGAAAGCGGGTCGCGCACAAAAAGCTAAAAGGTTGATGTAATGAGAGCATATGCACCAAAAGATGATCTACAGAAAAAAGCTTACTATACAGACAGATACTATGTAGCGCCTCAAGTGCCTAAAACAGCCGTTGAAGAGGATGCGGTTTTTGCTGCTGATCTTGAAGCGATTAAAGCGAAATTTGAAGTTAAAGAGGCGTATATCCAAGTGGAGCAGATGGTACTTTATATCAATCCAAGCGATATTTTTGGTGTTTTAGAGCTTCTTAGAGATGCGCTTGAATATACACAACTCTCTGAGCTTTCAGCGATCGATTGGCTGGCAAAAGATGGTACTTTTGAGATCTTTTACCAGATGCTTTCTATGACAAAACGTAAGCGTATCCGTGTGAAATACTGCATCAAAGAGGGTGAAGCGGTTGATTCTGTTGCAAAACTTTTCCGCTCGGCTGATTGGAGTGAGCGTGAGATGTACGATATGTTCGGTATCGAGGCAAATGGACATCCGTTTATGAAGCGTATCTTGATGCCGTATGACTGGCAAGGGTATCCACTTAGAAAAACTTATCCGCTTGAGGGTGATGAGTTTGCATCTTGGTATGAGGTTGACAAGATCTACGGTAAAGAAGCTCGTGATATCATAGGGCATGAGCTTCGTGATACGGCAAGAGTTGACAGATACGACTCACAGCGTTTTGCCCGTCTTGGTTTTGAAGTGCCTAAAGGGAGTGAGATCACAGGCAACGAAGAGAGAACAACACAAGAGTACCAAGAGGATGGTGGCGTGTTTATGATCAAAAAATATACAAAAGAATCATCAAAAATCATTGATGATTCGCAAAGATAGGGTGGTATAAATGGCACAGGTACAAAATAGATTAACACCGTTTTTTGAAAACATTACGTTTGACAGAGAAGATAATGAGTTGATCCTAAACTTCGGTCCTCAGCACCCCTCAGCTCACGGACAGTTGCGTCTTATGTTGCACTTACAACAAGAGCAGATCGTAAAAGCACATCCAGATATCGGGTATCTGCACCGTGGTATGGAGAAGATGGCTGAAAATATGATCTACAATGAGTTTATGCCAACAACAGATCGTATGGACTACATCGCATCATCTTCAAACAACTACGGGTTTGCACTTGCGGTTGAGAAGCTTATCGGTTTAGAGGTTCCACGTCGTGCAAAAGTGATTAGAATGATGCTTTTAGAGATCAACCGTTTGATGTCGCACCTTTTTTGGTTGGCTACAACAGCGCTTGATATCGGTGCGATGACAGTCTTTCTTTATGCCTTTAGAGAAAGGGAGTACCTTATGGATATCATGGAGGGCTACTGTGGTGCACGTTTAACACATGCAGCGATCCGTATCGGTGGTGTGCCTCTGGATATCCAAGATGATTTTATCGCACAGCTTAGAAATTTCCTTGATAAACTGCCACAAAATATCAAAGATTACGAAGATCTGCTTGATAGCAACCGTATCTGGAGAATGAGGATGGAAGAGGTTGGTGTGATACCAACTGAGATGGCACTCTCTTGGGGGTGTACAGGTCCAATGTTAAGAGCTTCGGGTGTAGCATGGGATATCCGTAAAGAGGAGCCTTATGAGCTTTATGATGAGGTGGAGTTTAATGTTCCATACTCAGATAAGGGTGACAACTTTGCAAGGTATCGCATCTACATGGAAGAGATGCGAGAGTCTGCGAAGATCCTTTACCAGTGTATAGAGATGTATGAAAAATGTGTTAAAGATGGAGAGACTGAACTGATGGCACATGCTCCAAAATATATCTCAGCACCTAAGCTTGATATTATGACACAAAACTACTCTTTGATGCAACACTTCGTACTTGTTACTCAAGGGATGCGACCACCTGTAGGTGAGGTGTATGTAGCAACCGAGTCTCCAAAAGGGGAGCTTGGTTACTACATCAACTCACAAGGTGGACCGTACCCGTACAGACTCAAGCTTCGTGCACCGTCATTTTGGCATACAGGGATCTTAACAGACTTACTGCCGGGGCATTATATTCCGGATGTTGTTTCTATTATCGGTACAACAAACATCGTATTCGGGGAGGTTGACAGATAATGAAAAGATATGACCTAAGACACCTAAAAGATAACTTTGAGCCTCGAATGAAAGAGATTCTCGGCCAAAATCATAAACCAAACGAGACATTGATTTTCTTGTTTGAGATTGGTGATTTTTCACCGATCCAAAGAAGTGCTGATCTGGTAAAAGAGTGTGGTTGGGAGTTGTATAACTCACTAAAGTTCAACGAAGTTGACTGGACTATCGTTGTCAAAAAAGATTAGGAATTTGTTTTGAGCAAAGTATATTTTTCTACTTGGAGGGGTGAACTGGTCAACAATATCGGTAAACCTGAACAAGATTGGGAAGAATCAGCTTACAATCTACCGGCACAATACGATGACCATCGATCATCTCGTGCATTCATCGGTTGGGATGGTGTGACCCTTTTTGACGAAGATGTCGATGTTGTCCGTTTGGCGATGGAGTATGCTGCGCAGTATCAAGAGTACTCTGAAGCGTGTGGCCGTTGTGCACCGGGAAGGTGGGGTGGTCGCATACTTTTTGATATGCTTGACAAGATCGCTCGCGGTGAAGGTGAAATGGCTGATTTTGAGCACCTCAAAGAGATCGCTAAAAGTATGCAGATCACCTCAAAATGTGAGATCGGGAAAACAGTTCCAAATCCGATTCTTGACCTGATGACACATTTTGAAGATGAGTTTATTGCATGTATAAGTGGGAAAAAACCGTCAAAACATTACGATGCAGATGCCTCTTACATTGCAAAGATTACGGCACCTTGTAGCGATGCCTGCCCTTCTCATGTGGATATCCCGGGTTATATCGAGGGTGTAAGAGATCTTCGTTTTGATGATTCACTCGAAGCTACACGCCAAACGATGCCACTAGCGCACACTTGCGGGCGTGTTTGTCCACACCCTTGTGAGGATGCGTGTAGAAGAACCAACCTCGATGAGCCTATCTCGATCATGGCACTGAAGCGTTTGGGTGCTGATTATGAGACCGATCATGGGTTTGAGTTTTTTCACCCTATGGAGAAAAAGCCGCCAATTGGCAAAAAGATTGCTGTAATCGGTGCAGGACCAGCTGGACTTACAACAGCTTACTATACTGCGGCTGAGGGGATCGAAGTTGATGTTTATGAGGAGCTTCCGGTTCTTGGCGGTGAGGTGACTGTCGGGGTTCCTGAATATCGTATGCCGTGGGATAAGTACCAAAAAGATATCGAGTGTGTGCGTGATATGGGTGTGAACTTTATCACCAACCGTAAGATCACAGCTGATGATATGCGCCGTTTTGAAAAAGAGTACGATGCTGTGATGGTAGCAACAGGAACAAGGATCTCGAAAAAAGTTCGTTGTGAAAATGAGCGTGAAGAGATCAAAGGCTACTGGGGTGCGATCGATTTTCTTGACTGGGTGAACCTTTATGAGAAATTTGGGATCAAAACACCCAAAGAGGTGCAAGAGAAGCAGATGCTTCCAACGGATCATGTTGATCTTACAGGTAAGACAGTTGTATGTGTCGGTGGTGGTTTTACTTCGATGGATGTTGTGCGTTGCTCGATCCGTGCCGGTGCGAAGAAAGCGTATATGATCTATCGTCGTGATGAGAAAACCATCATCCGCAACACCACTTACGAAGAGTACCATGAAGCGGTTGAGGAGGGGGTTGAGTTTTTATTCCACTCTGCGGTCAATAAGACCACAACAGATGAGAACGATGTGCTCAAAGAGTTACTTGTTGATAAGTTTGAACTCGTACCTGATCCAGATGGTGGTCGTCCTCAGCTTGTAAAGATTGAGGGTGCATCTTATACGATCGAGACAGATTATCTCATCCCTGCGGTTTCACAATCAGCTGATCTTGACTTGCTTCCTGAGGAGTGGGATATCGAGATGACCTCATGGGCAACGATCAAGACAAACGGTAAAGATTATATGACATCCCGTAAAGGGATCTTTGCCGCAGGGGATTGTGAGTATGGTCCTATGACGATCGTTAATGCTGTTGGTCAGGCAAAACGTGCCGCATCGGTTATGGCAAGGTATGTGCAAACGGGTGAGATCACTTTAACAGATGGGGAGATCATGGAAGATCACCTTATGAAGTTAAAGGTGTACGATAAAAACGAGAAGATCACAGGTTGGCTTGCTGGACTTCCACGTGAACATGCAGAAGTTCTTGAAGTTGATGAGAGAAAAGATAACAACAAAGAGGTGAATCTTGGTTTAGCGCAAGATCAAGCACTCACTGAAGCTGAGCGCTGTATGCGTTGTTATTATATCGCCATGGTGCAGGCATAGGGGGGCAGGATGTGTAAGAGAATCAGTTTTAAGATCGATGGCCGTGAAGTAACTGCCCAAAAAGGTGAGACTATCTTACAAGTAGCGCGCCGTGAGGGGATCTATATCCCGACGATGTGTTACATCTCCAAAACAAGCCCGTGCGCATCGTGTCGTATCTGTAGTGTTGAAGTTGAAGGTGTGGATGGATTTGTTCTGTCATGTAACACACCGCCAACTGAGGGGATCGAGGTTAGAACTAACTCTGATGCACTTGAGCATGAGCGCACAAACATCATGAAGCTTTATGATGTGAACCATCCGTTAGAGTGTGGTGTGTGTGACAAGTCCGGTGAGTGTGACTTGCAAAATATGACGCTTGAGTTCAATATCGATCGTCAAACCTTCTCTGCAAAAGAGCAACACAAAACGGTGAAGAACTGGGGGCTCATCTCTTATGATCCTGCACTTTGTATTATGTGTGAGAAGTGTACCCATGTTTGTAACGAAGCGATCGGTGATGATGCGATCGATGTTTATTTTGGTGGGTATAGCTCAACGATCATTCCAAAAAACTCTGATGTGCTTGATTGTACTTTTTGTGGTGAGTGTATCGCTGTGTGTCCGGTTGGTGCACTTGTTGGCAGTGACTTTAAATATACGGCAAACGCATGGGAGCTTACTCGCATCCCATCAACTTGTGCGCACTGCTCGGCAGGATGTCCTTTGGAGTATGAGGTAAGACACACAGGAATTAATGGTGCAGATACGATCCATAGAGTGAAGAACAATTTTGAATACACCTCACTTTGTGGTGCCGGGCGTTTTGGGTTTGATTTTGCGAACAACCAAAAAAGTGATGCAGTCTCTTTTGACAAAGCGATAGAGGCGATTAAAGATGCCGATGCCATCCGCTTTAGCTCCATCATCACCAATGAAGAAGCACTGATCTTGCAAAAGCTCAAAGAGAAGCTTGGTATAAAACTTTTCAATGAGGATGCAAGATTGTATGGTGCGTTTATGAAAGCATACAGCACAGTCAGTGGTAAACTGCACCACAGCGGTTCACTCGATGCGATCAAACAGGCTGAAGCGGTGATCGTTTTTGGAAGCAGAATCGCAACAGATAATCCGGGTGTTCGTTATGCACTGACAACTGCAGCGCGCCATAACGGTGCGAAGATTGTTTATGCACATCCGATCGAAGATGCGTTGATGCAAAATGTTGTCACACAGTTTATGAAGTATGAAGTGGGTACCGAAGAGGGTGTTTTAGCACTTATTGCCAATGAGCTTTTAATTGGCGCAGATGTAGATGAGGATACAAGAGCGTTTTTGGATGATCTTGATCTTGGCAATCTCTCGGCTGAGAGTAATGTTGGTGATGATGAGCTTGAGCAGATGCAAAAATCGTTCAAGCGTGCTAGTAAAAAGGTGCTTGTTATCGGTAGTGATGTTTTTGCTCACAAAAGGGCGCAAAATATTGCCAAACTTGCAGCACTTATCGAGAAATACACAACATTCTCTTTGGTGGTTGTACCAACAGAGGTCAATACTGCGGGTGTGAGTATGATTTGTGATCTTGATATAGATACACAAAGCAGTAGTGTAGTTGGTTACAATGCACAGGGTGATTTTGTGATCTCTTCATTTGGTGATGCTGATCTGGCAGTACCGGCACTCAACCAGCAAGAGGGAACAGTGGTGAGCATCGACAACAGAGTCCTACCACTTAATGTCGCTCTTTCATTCGATGGTTATACACTCAATGAGATTGCAGCAGCTTTTGGTATTGAGGAAGAAAATACGATCAATTATACAAAACAGCTTGGAGTGATTGCCGGCTTTAAGGAGATCGCTTTTGATGCACTTGAAAACTTTCTTGATCCTCTGGGGGATGATATAAGAGGGTATTTGCTTGATGAAGTGGAGTGTAGCGTTGAGGGTGTGCCTGAAGAGGTTGCACAGCTTCCTGAGTATAATGGAACGGTTATTTATAATGCTAATCCTGTATTGCAGTTTAACAACTATACGAACAAAGCTAAACAGCTACCAAAAGATGACACATTGCGTGGCTCACAGCAGTTTGCAATGGCAGCAAAAATTGCTGATGGTGATAGAGTAAGGATCACAATCGGTGAGAAAACACACCAAAGGGTTTTCAAGCTTGATAGTGCGTTAAAAGGAACGGTGGCTTTAAATCCGGTTTTTGACTCTCAGGAGCAATCAAACGGGTACAGATTTGTAAAATCTAAGATAGAAAGAGTAGTACAATGAGTAAGATCAGTATAAATATTGATGGCAAAGAGATACAGACGCAAGAGGGTGAGTATATACTCAATGTCGCTCGTGCGAACGATATTTTTATACCTGCTATATGTTATTTGACACGATGTAGTCCGACACTTGCTTGTCGTATCTGTCTGGTAGAAGCTGATGGCAAACAGGTGTATGCTTGTAATGCTAAAGCAAAAGATGGGATGAACATCACAACAACGACAGACAACATCGCAAAAGAGCGTCGTGCTATTATGGAAGTATATGATGTGAACCATCCATTGCAGTGTGGTGTTTGTGATCAATCGGGTGAGTGTGAGTTGCAAAACTATACGCTGGAGATAGAAGTAGATTCGCAAAATTATGCGATCAAAGATGTTGAGAGAAGTGCTCACGACTGGGGGCATCTGCACTACGATCCGGGTCTTTGTATCGTATGTGAGCGTTGTGTGACTGCATGTAAAGATATGATTGGTGACAATTCACTCAAAACGGTTCCTCGTGGCGCTGAGGGTATCGATGCAGGCTTTAAAGAGAGTATGCCAAAAGATGCTTATGCAATGTGGAACAAACTCAATAAGTCTGTCATTGGTCTGACAAACGGAACCGATGTGCTTGATTGTACAAGTTGTGGTGAGTGTGCGGCTGTTTGTCCGGTTGGTGCTTTGGTTGACACACACTTTATGTACAAGTCAAACGCATGGGAGCTTAAGCAGATCCCTGCTACTTGTGGACATTGTAGTGCAGGGTGTCAGATCTCTTACGATGTGAAACACACAAGCATCGCAAATCCGGATGAGAAGATCTACCGCGTTATGAATGAGTGGAACTATGTTTCACTTTGTGGTGCGGGAAGATATGGGTTTGATTATGAAAATCGTGAAGCAACGAAAGATGAAGTGGCATTTAACAATGCGATCGAAGCGTTGAAAAAAGCAGACACAATTAAGTTCACTTCAACCATTACGAATGAAGAGGCTTTGATCTTACAAAAACTTAAAGAAAAACATGGTTACAAACTGATCAACGATGAAGCAAGAGCATTTCAAACTTTCTTAAAAGATTACAGTGAAGTGAGTGGCAAGTCACTCTATGGTGGTGATCTTAAAGTAACCATGGATGCAAACTTTATTGTCTCTATCGGTTCTGCTTTAAAAACTGATAACCCTAATGCTCGTTATGCACTTAACAACTCTTTAACCGTCAATAAAGGGGCTGGAATCTATTTCCACCCTGTTAAAGATCCTATCATTGAAGGGATTGCAAAATCGATTATGACTGTAACACACGCACCGCTTCAAGAGGAGGTGGCACTTTATTTACTACTCGATCTTTTTGGTGATAAAGAGGCGATGCCAAAAGAGGTGAGTAACTATCTTGCAGGTTTTCATTCTGAGAAAACGATCACGGTTGAGGAGACGATCAAAGAGAAAGTTGTAGAGATCGTAAAAGAGGTGCAACTCAACGAAGAGACAGGTGAAGAGGTTGAAGTTGAGGTTGAGAAGTCGAAAATGGTTGCCAAAAAAGTCTCTAAAGAGGTGACAGTAGATGATAACAAACTGTTGGAGATTCTCGGTGCGGATGATAAATTTATGGAAACATTGGAGAAAAATCTCAAGAAAAAAGAGACTTTTGCACTTATGGTTGGAGCAGATCTCTATACCCATCCAAACTCTAAAAATCTAGCGCGCCTTGTGGCATTTGTTGAAAAATATACACCATTTGAAGTGACGATGATTCCAGCGCTTACAAATACACTTGGCGTAAGCCTTATTTGTGATCTTGACGATGAGGCTGGAGACTATACTATAGGGTATAACGCCAAAGGTGACTTCACACTTTCAGCTTTGGGTGATGGTGACCTTGATATGCCGGCAATGAACCAGCAAGAGGGAACACTCACTTCGATCAACAAACGTGTCAATCCAACAAACGCAGCGCTTGGATACAACGGGTATGAGCTTAACGACCTAGCAAATGCACTTGGGTTAGATGCACAGAATGTGATCGATTACACAGAGCAGTTGCCGGTGGAAAAAGGTTTTAAAGCTGAAGAGTTTGATAACCTGCCAAACCACTATGAAAATGATGGTACGGAGGTAAGAGGGTATGTGTTAGAAAATGTAGCAGTTACACCATCAGATGATGCAACTGTGCAAGAATTTAGTGATGCTAAGCTAGAGGGTACTATAATCTATTTAGCAAACCCTGTAAGGCAATTTAGCAGCTTTACCAATAAAGCGACCGAACTTGATGAGGTAAGTGGTATTTATATCTCTGAGGAGTATCTCAACTCTTGCGAATTTGAAGAGGGGGATAGTGTGAAGGTGAAAACTGCTACAGGTGAACTTGTTGCGCAGGTAGTATGCGATAACAAAATAGCAGGCTCAATCGTTGTTTTGCCAACGTTTGACCCAAATCTTAATTCAGAGGCTTTATTTGACGGCTACCGCTTCAATACAGCTTCGATAGAAAAGGTGTAATATATGGATAGTGCATATTTCATAGAAACGATCATTAAAATTGTCGTCATTATGTTGGTATTCTCGGCGTTAGCTGGAGTTGGAACATACTTTGAGAGAAAAGTGCTTGCATTTATGCAAAGACGACTAGGACCGATGAATGTTGGACCTTACGGGTTATTGCAAGTAGCAGCTGATGGTATCAAGCTTTTTACCAAAGAGGATATTATCCCAACGGGTGTTGTTGCAAAGATCTTTAAGATCGCCCCTGTTATCACTGCAGCAACTGCATTTATGGCAGCTGCTGCGATACCGTTTTTGCCTTCATTCACAATCGCTGGGTATGAGGTGCATCCTATTGTATCGGATATCAACATTGGTATTTTATATATCTTAGGTGTAATGGCAGCAGGACTTTACGGGCCACTTCTTGGTGGTATGGCTTCGGCAAATAAGTATTCACTTATCTCTGCAGCACGTACAGTGGCAGTGTTTATCTCTTATGAGGTTGTCACAGGGCTTTCACTACTTGCTCCGATTATGATGGTTGGTTCGTTGTCACTGATCGATTTTAACGAGTATCAAGCTGGTGGTATCGGTGATTGGATCGTATGGAGTCAGCCTGTTGCGTTTATCCTCTTTTGGATTGCGGCATTTGCTGAAACTGGTCGTACACCATTTCACCTCATTGCAAACGATCATGAGATCATTGATGGTTTTGGTACAGAGTACTCCGGTATGAGATGGGGGCTTTTCTTCATCGGTGAGTATGCAAATATGTTCTTCATCTCTTTTGTGATTCCACTTATTTTCTTAGGTGGTTATGGTGATGGAAGTTTTCTTGGTGCTTTAGGTTTACTTGCAAAAGTTGCATTCTTTTTCTTCTTTTTCCTGTGGACTCGAGCAGCTTGGCCAGATGTAAGACCGGATCAATTGATGTGGTTGTGTTGGAAACTGCTTATGCCAATTGCGGTGGTAAATGTAGTTATCACTGGTTTTGTGATGATGTTTTAAGGGGTAATGGATGGATGTGAGAGCGTTTAATGATAGAGATGTAGCTGAGAATGGCTACTATATGGTAGATATTGAAGATTATCCCACAACTTCTTGGGGTAAGTTCAAGCGTGTAGTGAAGAGAACTTTTAAAGGTGAGCTTTTTGTAGGTTTGTGGGTTGTGCTTCGTGAGATGATCAAATTTGACATCCATACGGTACAGTACCCTGCAGAGAAGATGCCTATAGGACCAAGATATCGTGCCGTGCATGAGATGAAAAGACTTTGGGAGAGTGATACACAGAGATGTATCGGTTGTGGTCTTTGTGAAAAGATCTGTATCTCTAATTGTATTCATATGGATACGAGATATGATGAGAACCAAAGAAAAGAGGTAACAGAGTATTCTATCAACCTTGGTCGTTGTATCTTTTGTGGGTATTGTGCTGAAGTTTGTCCTGAGCTTGCTATTACGCATGGAGGTGAGTATGAGAATGCAAGTGAGCAAAGGGAGCATTTTATCCTTTATGATGATATGCTTACACCGTTAGAGACTATGAAAGCCAATGCTCAAAAAGAGTTTGAAGGTTTTGGTGCTATTACACCACATGAAGATGAGCGTGTTAAGAAAACACCTCTAGCGTATTAAGGAGTTTGGATTATGTTTGAAGCGGTAGCGTTTTATCTATTTGCGTTTTTAACGATCGCGATGTTTTTTATAACAGTAACAACATCGCATGCGTTGTACGCACTCTCAGCACTTGCTGCTGGTATGATTTTTATCTCGGCATTTTTCTTTATATTGGGTGCTGATTTTCTTGGTGCGATTCAGATTATCGTCTATACTGGTGCTGTAATGGCTCTTTATGCGTTTGGGATGATGTTTTTCGATACAACTCGTGAGGTTAAAGAGAAGCAGGGCAACAAATATATTGTTGTAGGGATGGCTACATTGGCAGCACTTTTAGTTGTAGCGATTTTCGCAGCTCCGATTGTATCTGAGAATATGATCGCTTTTGTACCTGAACTTGCAAAAGTTGGTAATACACAACAAGTTGGTGTCGTGCTTTTTACAAAGTACCTTATCCCGTTTGAGGTGGCTGCGGTGATGCTTTTGGTAGCTATGATTGCAGGTATTATTTTAGCTGGTAAGAAAATGGATCTTTCACTTACACTTATGAGTGCTGATGAGATTAAAGATCTGGAAGAAAACAATAAAAAGGTGCTTTCATGATGGAGATTGGTTTAAATCATTATCTTGTTCTCTCTACGATTCTTTTTGCTATTGGTTTAGTGGGTGTGATGAGAAGAAAGAATCTGTTGTTGCTTTTCTTTGCAACAGAGATCTTGCTCAATGCTGTAAATATCGCTTTTGCTGCGATAGGGCATTATTATGCAGATCTAACAGGTCAGATGTTTGCATTCTTTGTAATAGCAATTGCAGCTTCTGAGGTTGCAGTAGGGCTTGGCTTGTTGATCGTATGGCACAAGCGCCATAACAATGTTGACCTTGACACTATGTCGAGTATGAGAGGATAGGATATGGAAAAATATTTATATATAGCACTTTTTGCACCATTAGTTAGCTCTTTGTTCTCAGCGCTTTTTACAGCGACACCAAAGAAAACTTTTACCGGTGTGATTGGTAGTTTACTCATTTTTACTTCGTTTGTTAGTAGTTCTATACTGTTAACGCATATCCTCGGTGGTGGAGAGGCTGTAGATGTAGAGTTGATGACTTGGATGGCTACAGGTGATCTTTATATTCCGTTTGGCTTTGTGGTTGATCAAGTTTCTGTAACGATGATGATGGTTGTAACACTTGTTTCAACGATTGTTCATATCTACTCTATCGGGTATATGGATCATGATGCAGGGTTTAACAGATTTTTTGCATGGCTTTCGGCATTTGTGTTTTCGATGATGGTTCTTGTGATGAGTGATAACTTTGCAGGATTGTTTATCGGATGGGAAGGTGTTGGTCTTTGTTCTTGGGGGCTTATCGGTTTTTGGTTTTATAAAGAGAGTGCTACTTGGGCATCCAATGAAGCGTTTATTATGAACCGTATCGCTGACCTTGGTATGCTTATTGGTATCTTTTTGGTCTATTGGAATACAGGAACACTGCAGTATCACGAAGCGTTTGCTGCTATGGCACACCTAGACACTGCAACACTCGTGTGGATCGGTATCTTCTTGTTTATCGGTGCGATGGGGAAATCTGCACAGTTCCCGCTCCATACTTGGCTTGCAGATGCGATGGAGGGTCCTACCCCTGTTTCGGCACTTATCCACGCAGCAACGATGGTTACAGCGGGTGTTTATCTGGTTATTCGCTCTAATGAGCTTTACGATCTTATCCCTAATGTTGGTCTGTTTATCGCAAGTCTTGGTGCATTTGTAGCACTTTTTGCAGCATCTATGGCACTGGTAAATCGCGATATGAAACGTATCATCGCCTACTCCACGCTTTCACAACTTGGTTATATGTTTGCAGCAGCCGGTCTTGGAGCGTACTGGGTAGCACTTTTTCACCTTATGGCGCACGCATTCTTTAAAGCGCTTCTTTTCTTGGGTGCAGGTAACGTCATGCACGCTATGCACGATGAGCTTGATCCATTTAAAATGGGTGGACTCAAGAAGGTTATGAAGTGGACATTTATTATGATGACTCTTGCTTCTGTTGCACTAGCGGGTATCTTCCCTCTAGCTGGGTTCTTCTCCAAAGATGCTATCTTGGAAGCGGCGTTTGTTGAGCATCATTACATTATCTACTCAGTGCTACTCTTTACAGCGGGTCTGACTGCGTTTTATTCATTTAGACTTGTTGCGCTTATCTTCCACGGAGAAGAGAGATACAAACTCTTTGGTATCGATCCGCATGAAGCGTACAAATTTATGCTTGTTGCGATGAGTCCGCTTTTGATTTTAGCGGTCGTTGCCGGTGCACTCAAAGGGAGTTATTTTGAGATGATTACGGCAATTTTGCCAGAGACAGAGTACCATATTCACTCACATCTTGTATATTGGGCAATGACTATCGGTACACAACTGTTTGTTGTTCTTTCGGTAGTGTATGCTTACAAAAAATATGCAACATACTCAAGCGTTCCAGATGGAACAAGCAAAATGGAAAACAGATTTTGCTACAAAGTACTTTTTAATCAGTACTATATTCCAGATGCGTATGAGAAATATTTGGTGCAGCCATATAGAGAGATTGCAGAGGTATTCTGGAAAAAAGTTGATCTTAAAATTGTGGATGCAACGGTTGATGGTATTGCAGGTATCCTTTATGGTACAGGTGAGAAAACAAGAGGTATGCAAAATGGTAACCTCTCTGTAATGTTAAAATGGATGGTTGCAGGTACAGTGATCCTGCTTTCATTAGCTGTAGTTTTTGGACTTGCAGTTAGATATGCTGATGCGATCAAAACGGTCTTATCAGGTTTAGGAGTAATGTAAGATGTTGGATCATATTTTATCGATTTTAATTTTCTTCCCAGCTTTGGCAGCTGTTTTGGGATTTATGATACAAAAGGAGAGTATCAGAGCTTATGGTGTAAGTGTTGCAGTTGTTGAGTTCGCACTTTCGCTTTGGTTGTGGTTTGCTTTTGATGGCAGTGTTTCTGGTATGCAGTTTATGGAGCATCTGCCTCTAGTTCCTGCTTATGGGATCAACTATACTTTGGGTGTTGACGGTATCTCGCTCTTTATTATCATTTTGGCATCATTCTTTACAATGATCGGTATCGCTTCACTAACTGATACGCCAAATGAAAAGAACATGATCATTACCTTGTTGTTCTTACAGATGACGATGATCGGTGTGTTTGCAGCGCTTGATGCTATTGTGTTTTATGTGTTTTGGGAACTTTCTCTTGTGCCTATGGTTTACATCATCGGTGCTTGGGGCGGACCACTTCGTATCTATGCGTCGATCAAGTTTTTCCTCTATACATTTGCAGGATCGCTGGTGATGTTGGTTGGTATGCTTTTTATGGCATTTTTCTACTATCAGGCTACGGGTGTATGGAGTTTTGCACTGCTTGACTGGTACAGATTGATCTTGCCTGAGACTTTCCAGTTATGGCTCTTTATCGCTTTCTTTATCGGGTTTGCGATCAAAGTACCGATGTTTCCGTTTCATACATGGCTTCCTTATGCGCACGGTCAGGCACCAACGATCGGTTCTGTAATCCTTGCTGCAATTCTTTTGAAGATGGGTACGTATGCGTTTGTTCGTTTCTCTTTACCACTGTTTCCTGATGCTTCGGCATTTTTTATGGTACCGATTGCGGTGATTGCGATTATTATGATCATCTACACGGCAATGGTAGCTTATGCACAAGAGGATGTGAAGCAGGTTATTGCTTACTCATCTATCTCACACATGGGTGTTATCATCTTGGGAACTTTTGCTCTTAATGTTGAGGGTATCTCAGGGAGTATCTTTTTGATGATCGGTCACGGAGTTGTCTCGGGAGCACTGTTCTTACTTGTTGGAGTTATCTATGACAGACGCCATACAAAGATGATGGATCAATTTGGTGGTTTGGCACATGTAATGCCAAGATATGCCACGATCTTTGGTATTATGCTTATGGCTTCAGTAGGTATGCCGCTTACGATCAACTTCGTCGGTGAGTTCTTGAGTTTGCTTGGGTTTTATCAGCAATCACATATATTGACACTCCTAGCGGGTACAGCTATCATTGTTGGTGCGATCTATATGCTCAGTGCGTATAAAAAAATGTTCTTTGGAGATGTGACAAAAGAGGAGAATAAAAATCTTCCAGATGTTAATAAACGTGAACTTTTAGCGCTTATTCCACTTTCAGTGATTGCGATCTGGCTTGGAGTTTATCCAAAACCTGTTTTAGAGCCAATTGACAACTCGGTAAAATCTATTGTGGCGCTTATGGATAAAAAAGCGCAAACCGATCTTGCCAAACAAAGAATTTCGGACGTTGCAACAAAACAGATAATTGTTGCTGCAAGCAGTTCTACGAAGGAGGCACACTAATGTTAGAGCCAATTAATATCTCTTTGGAGTCGTTAAACCTTATGACTCTAGCACCTATGCTAATCCCAATCATCGGTGCATTGTTAATTCTCGTTGTTGATCTTTTTCAAGCCTCTTTGCACAAGAGTTTGTATGTAGTACTTGCTTTGCTGTTTCTTGGGGTGGATTTTATCGCGCTTGTAGATTCAAGCGAGATCTTTACTCAAAACGGTATAGCGATGGGTGCTTTTGATCTGATGCTCATTGATGGGCTTGCTATCTTATCGCAGTTTATTGTTGTGCTTGCTTCGATGCTTTTTATCCCACTTGCATTGTCACACAAGAGATTCCATGAATTTAGTTACCCTGAATTTTTTGCACTCTTTTTGTTTATGATTGCAGGTTTTCAGTTTATGGTGGCAAGTGATAATCTCATCCTTATCTTTGTAGGTCTTGAGACATCTTCACTAGCACTTTATACAATGATCGCTATGCATAACCGTGATAAATCTTTTGAGGCAGCTGTGAAGTACTTTACTATGGGTGCACTTGCAGCTGGTTTTTACAGCTTTGGTGCTATGATTTTTTATGCACTTACAGGCTCTGTGGAGATCCATAATATTGCTGCAGTTCTTGGAGCTAACGGGTATGGTGACATTGGTTATGTGCTTGTAGCTGTAGTGTTTATGCTTGCGTCATTTGGTTTTAAGCTTTCACTTGTACCGTTTCACACTTGGGCACCGGATGTGTATGAAGGAAGCTCCGCTGCTATGGCAGGTTATATGTCGATTGTGCCAAAGATTGCTGCTTTTGTTGTAACGATGAGATTGTTTGAGTTTCTTGTGCACAGTCACATTGTGTGGCTTGAAGTTGTGCTTTATACATTTGTTGTGATCACGATGACAGCTGCGAACCTTTGGGCGCTTGTGCAAACAGATGTAAAAAGGATGCTTGCATACAGCTCTATCTCCCATGCAGGTTTTGTGATGGCTGCTGTTTTGATCGGAACTACACAAGCGAACTCAGCACTGTTTATCTACTGGGTACTTTTTAGTTTCACAAACCTTGGTGCATTTTCTATGCTTTGGATCTCAAGACAGAAACATCTGCCGGAACACCAAGGATCAGATTATAGTTTTAACAAATTTGCGGGTATGATCAAAACAGCACCGGTTGCTGCGATGATTATGGCGCTTTTTATGTTGAGCCTTGCAGGTATTCCACCGTTCGCACTCTTTTGGGGTAAACTTTATATGATCAGCTCAGCAGTAACAAGCGGTTATACGATTTTGGCACTTATTATGGCACTTAACTCGGCGATCGCAGGGTATTACTACCTTAAATTGATTGTCTATATGTTTATGAAAGAGCCTGTATTAAGTCATGGCGGTACTGTTTATGTTGCCAATGCAACCACACCACTCAAGTCTATCATCGGTATTGCAGTGATGGGAACTATTTTTGCTTTTGTAGCGATAAATCCACTTTTAGAGTTTATTACTGCATTGGTGTATAATAGCGGGTACTAATCACTAAAATAGTATAAAAGGAGGGCAACATTGTATAGATGGATAGTGTTTGCCCTCACCCCTTTAACCCTTTTTTCTCTTGATATCTCCATAGATACCGCAAAAGATCAGTTTGTTCAATACTCTACACTCCATATTCAAGAGAGTTCACCTTTTAGATGTGAAGCTTTGTATGACGATTTCCATGAAACCAAACAGGTGGTATGTGCTTTTGATAAAAAGCCATCAAAAGAGATCAAAAACCTGCAAAACGATTTTTTTACTATCGATACATTTATCAAAAAAGGTCTCTTTTTTTTATCTGTTAAGCCAAAATACAAAATGAAGCTTTTTGCCAATGTGTTTGATCTAACAAAAGATGAAGCAGTGTTTAGTGCCAAGATATTTAGGAGTGATCAATGGTTTGTCATCGGCTATAAAGAGAAGATGCCTATGATCAAAACTGAAACAAGATCACAAATTGCACTGAATTTTCCGGTATATCTCACCAAAGATCAGCTGCCTTATGTGGGAAGTCTTGACATAGAAGGCAAACCTGTATTTATCAAAAAAGTTGAGGATGTTTCGGGGTATATCAAGGTAAAAAAATATTTTCAAGAGAAAAATTATGAAAAATGTTTAGAGATCACGCAGGAGATTTTGGAGAAATATCCAAACACTCTTTTTAAAGCAGAACTGCTCTATTACCAAACAAAAATCTATCAACATCTCAAAGATTACGACAATGTAGCGGCTAGTGCCAAAGTTTTTTTACACGATTTTTCAGCTGATGAAAATGTAGCCGAAGTGTTGTCACTTATCGCTTATGCTTACGGTAAGATGGGGATGTATAGTGACTCTGACTACTTTTTTGATCGCCTCTTTAGTGAGCATGCCAACAGCAGGTTTGCCAAAATGGGGTTGGTGTACAAAGGGGAGCTTGAGGAGGAATCGGGGGGTACCAAAAAAGCTGAGGAGCACTACAAAAAGGCTTTGCATGCAACCAAAGATGTTGATGTAGCGGTTGTAGCAGCATACCATTTGGCGAATATGAAACTTGATTCACAGCCAAAAGAAGCAGGGGCATACCTTGAGAAAATTATTTGGGCAAAACCTCTGTTTTTTAAAGAGGATCTTTTTGGTTCGATCAAATTGGCTAAAAATCTTGCAGAACACTCACAGTATAAGGTTGCTTCCGATATTGCTGCCGTATTGCTTGCGCAACTTAATCCAACCTATGATGAGTATGAAGAGGTATTGGCACTTAAAGGGTTTTATCTTGCACATACTTCTAAGAAAAAAGAAGCTCTTGAGGTGCTCAATAAATATTTGAAAAAATTTCCTGATGGTGATTACCTTGCTAAAGTTGAAGAGGCAAAAGATCAGCTTTTTTTTGATATTGAAGATCTTAACAGCAGTGTGAAATTGGCACATTTTAATAAGCTGATCGAAGAGTACAAAGATGAAGATATCGTACAAAAAGCCCTTTACGAAAAAGCGAAAGTGTACAATGAACTGGGTGCGTATGATAAAACACTAGCGATGCAAGGGGAGTTGGAAAAACTCGACCAAGATCTCTATGGGGGTGTTGAGGATATTATTCACAATGCAGCTATAGGAGCGATGCAAAAATCTTTAGAGGTGAAAAACTGTGAAAATGTTCTTACCATCTCTAGTGAAAACAATGTTACACTATCAGACAAGTGGGATGACGGCATCTATAAATGTGCAATGAAGGGTGGAGATTTTCAGTTGGCAAAACAGATGATTCTTAAAAATATGGATCATAAAGATATGAAGCTTAAAGAGTTGTGGCTTTATCGTTACATAAAAGTGAATTTTGCCATAGGTAACTATCAAGATACACTCGATGCCGCCAAAGATCTCATTGCGATGATTGAGCTTGATAAAAACAGCCAATATAAGGATGTTTACAGAACCCTTTTTGATACCTATGCAAGATTAGAAAACCAAGATGGGATGATCCGCTCTATTGCCAAAATTGAAGAGATCTTTCAGGATAGCTACAAAGACTTAGGCAGGTTTGCCAAGATGGTCGCTGTAGGAAGTGAAAAAAAAGATGACACGATGATCATTAAATATGGTAAAAAGATCTATGATGTGCAACAAAAAACATCTTCCCATGCGCAATCACCTTATGTGGAGTTTTCACTTTATCAAGCCTATATGAATAAGCAAGAGTATGAAAAAGCGTTGGAGGTGATCCGATCACTCGATAATTTTACACTCAAAAATGAAGATCGTGCAAGGCAAAACTATTTACTTGGAAGTGTGTATGCAAAACTGTGGAGAGATCAAGAAGCGCAGGAAGCTTATGATGCCGCAATCAAAGCAGATCCAAAGTCAGCTTGGGCAAAGCTGGCACAGAGTGCCAAATCGCTTTAGTAATCTCTTTATCTCTTTTCCTGACTTAACCCATATCTTCAAATCTTAGACAAAGTATATCTACTATTTTCTTTTGAGTAATATAGTTATCAATAGAGGTTAGTTTTTTAATTAATCTACTTTTTGAAATAGTTCTAATTTGTTGACACAATAATATTGATGGTTTTTCAAGTTCATCTTGTAGCAACAATTCATTTGGGTATATTTTTCTACCATCTTTTAATGATGTTATGGGGATGATTGTAACTACATCAAGTAAATTTTCATAATTATTGGAAATGATTAAAACTGGTCTTTTTCCAAATTGTTCTCTTCCAACAGTTGGGTTTAAATCAGCTAGATATATATCATATTGATTCATTTGATATTCTCAAAATCTGAGTATTGAAATTCATTTTCAATATTTTTCATATCTTCAAGATATAGTTTATCTTTTGAAGCTTCCATCATTGCTAATTTATATTGTTCTTTTTTTTGTTTTTCTATTAAAAGCTGCAAAGCATTTGATACTAATTCTGAAAAAGATTGATATTGATTTATAATATTATTTGCTCTCAAAGTATGAAATAAATCATCTCTTATTGCTACTGTTTTTCTTACCATGATTAAACTCCTTAATATTAGTAATATTTAATTCATACTTTTATCATACCACAATAATTTAAGAGTTTGTTTAAATTTAATTGAAGGCTATCGTGAGCAATAATTTTCCCGCTAGGGTAAACTATTGTGAAATCAGTGAAATCGAAAATCAAAAAATCAGGGTCAGGTAACAACTACAAGGTAACAACTACAACTTCTCTTCTATCCTATGCAACATGCAAAAGCCTTTAAACTCTTTGTAGTCTTTGACTTCATGCTCTTTGTGCAGTTCGTAAAGCAAGCGAAAATCATCATCGGAGTCTTTTAGCAAAATGGCTTCATCGCGAGGATGTTTTCCAAAAGATTGAAGTTTTTGGCAGAGTTTAGAACAACCAAATCCACCTCTTTTTTTAAAGCAACTTCAAGTTTATGATGGATCTTTAGTTTTGTATCGAAATCATTGAACTCTTTTATATAATCCCCTCTCGCATACGATCCAAAAAGATAAGCAAATACTACCTCATTCATTTGAGATAAGATTTTCTTTAAGCATAGTGAATTATAACCAAAAGAGACCTAACTCTTTGCCTTGAGCTGTTTTCTTTTAAGGCGCATCTTCCTCTTTGCAAGTTCACGCATATCTTCAGTTGTGTCACTCTCATCCATAATCTCGACACCCAAAATGGTCTCAACACAATCCTCTAGCGTTACAATCCCCTCTGTTTGATCGTAATTATCACGCACCAAGAACATGTGATCTTTTTTAGCGATAAACAGATCGAGCGCTTTAGAGACAGGAATATTTTCATTAATAGCAAAGATATCTTTTTTTATACTGCTAAGTGTTGCCATGTCATCCACCATCGCCTGTTTGAAAATATCTTTTGTAAGCACAAGCCCCGTAACATCTTCAATCGATTCTCTATAAAGTGGAATGCGGGAAAATTTAAAAATAGAACTTTCCTCTTTGATAACTCTACTTATACTCATCTCTTCGTCTAAAGCAAAAACGACACTTCTAGGGGTGAGTACCTCTGCTACTTTAATATCATCGAGTTTGAGAATATTCTCAATAACATCTGATTCTTTCTCATCGATCACACCCTCATCTTCACTCATAAGCATGCTCTCCAGAAGCTCCTCTTTTGTCATCGAGTTTGCATCGGTTTTACCTTTGGAAATTTTATTGGTTACCGAAAGTGTCAAGATAACTACAGGATATGTCAACCAGATAAACACACGGATGAAATAGGCAGCTATTGGAGCTAACTGCTTCCAATACAGCGCACCTATTGTTTTTGGGATAATCTCAGAGAGGAATAAGATCGCAAATGTAAGAATTACAGAGACAATCACAACTGCATCATTACCAAATATTTTAGCCGCCTGTGCACCAACAGCAGCAGCTCCAAGGGTATTTGCTATAGTGTTGAGTATCAAAATCGATGCAATCGATTTGTTGATATTCTCTTTTTGAGTACGCAAAAGCTTACCGATGGAGGGTTTCTCTTTTTCAACCACGGCGATATATGACATACTTATTGAAAGCAGTACAGACTCTAACACAGAACATAAAAAGGAAACCCCCACCGAAAGGAGAAAAAATAGTAATAATAGTTCCAATGCTCTTCCTCTTTATAATAAAATGATATTTGCCAAGCCTAAAAAGCTGAAAAATCCAACCACATCGGTCACCGTTGTAAGTATAACCGTCGAACCGATTGCCGGATCAACCTTTAACATCTTAAGCCCCAGTGGTACAATTGCACCAAAAACCCCAGCCATTAAAAGGTTAATAACCATGCTTAAACCTATCACAATGCCAAGCATTTTTATATCGAACCAGATCCATGCAATAGCACCCATTACCACTGCAAAAACCAAACCGTTCATCATCGATATCAATACCTCTTTTTTCAGTATCCGCATCGCATCTTTGTTAGAGATATCTCCAAGTGCTAATTGGCGTACAACAACAGTCAATGTTTGTGTGCCGGCATTGCCACCCATCGATGCAACGATTGGCATCAATACTGCTAGTGCCACTAAAGAGTGCAGCGTTTGCTCAAACATACCGATCACAACAGAAGCAACGATTGCAGTGACAAGATTCACTCCAAGCCATATCGCTCTTTTTCGTCCAGCTTTTAATACATCCTCATCCTCTTCGGCATCATCATCAACCCCAGCGAGGTTATACATCTGCTCAGTTGCATGTTCGTTGATAATATCATAGATATCATCTGAGGTGATACGCCCTAAAAGCTTTCCATCACCGTTTACTACTGGCATTACAGAGAGATCATACTCTTCAAAGTAGTGTACGACCTCTTTGATATCTTCAGTATCTGTTGCAATCTTCGGCTCAAAAGACTCTTCGCTACTCTCGATATTTTCACGCAGAGTTTTAGAAAAATCAAAAATCAAAAGATCATCGAGCCCCACCGTATAAAGAAGCTTGTCGCGACTATCTACAATAAAAAGATTTTGAACATTTTCAAGTTCATTCTCTTTACGCAGTTTGGCAAAGCGTTTAATAACATCTTGTACTATCTCATCTTCACGGGCGGTGAAGACCTCAAGCTGCATGTAAGCACCAGCTTCATCTTCATCATACTTTTGCAGTGTCTGAATCTCTGTTTTATCCTCATGATCCAAATTTTCAAACACTTCGGCTGCTACATCTTCATCAACCTCTTCAAGCTCTTGCATAAACTCAAGCTGATCATCCGATTCCAGCTCCCCTACTGCATGACTCAATTCATCAACACTAAGATTCTCAACAACATCATCAAAATATCTGTCCGGCAAAGCCAGTGCAACATCACCGACAAGATCTTTAGGAACAAGTTTTATCGCCTGTGAAAAGTCATCATCGCTTAACTCTTTAAGGATCTTTGCGATCTCGGCGGGGTGATGATCAGCCTCATCTACTGTGTTAAAATATTTTTCTAATTCTTTCATTTACCCATTTTCTGCGATTTTATAAGAGTGTAAAAAGATAACCATTTTTCATCTTCTTATAAGTATATCGGTAACTGCCATCAAGCTCTATCACTACTCTGTAGTAGCCTTTGTGTGTGCCAACTCGCACTTGTGCTACACTCCCTTTGGGAATTTTTTTCACATAACTTCGTATATCTGTCTCTCTTTGAAAATCACTCACTATCCTGTGTGGTCTTACTAAAAGAAACGACCGCAACATCTTATCTTTTGTGACAAGCAAGATCCTGTTTTGTTGCACCTTAAAACTAATAAAAGGTAATTTGGCAACAGTTTTATATTTTGTGTTTGCTTTTTTGTGCAATTTGGCTGAGATTTTTTTCTCTGCACTATCTCTTAGATAGCTTTGCGATATGAAGATTGGCAAATGCCAATCTATACTGTTTTGCAGATCAACTTTTTTCTCTTGAATGCTACCATCGAGATTTTTATAGCTAATCGTTACACTCTCAATACTCCTAGCAGTGGAAGGTAGGCTTATACTTGCTTGCTTAAGAGGCGGCTGGGTTTGCACTTGATTGCTAGTAAGCTCAACCTCCTTTTGCACGACTGGAAAAAACGGGTTCTCTCGAGCATCAACATAAAAACAAAACAGTGCAAGAACTATCAACAATCTAATCATTATGAGTATAACCTATTTTTTAAAGCATTATAACACAATTTCATTGTGCGGAAATCTCTTTAAGCTCAAAATATTCACGTTGCAACTCTGCGTTCTCTTTTTTTAGTCTTTTTACTCCGCTTTTTAGGGATGTTTCGTACTCTTGTAGATTAAAAAGTACCTCGAGGGAGTTGGTTCCATAAAGGATCATCCCAAGATAGATCCCAAATGAAACCACTATGGCAACAAGAATAAAAAACTTTTTTAAAGAGAGCCCAAGATAGCGCTGCGTGACACTTTGTGAAGTGTCTATCTCTTCAAAAAGTTCTTTATTATCCATCATATCTTTTAGTTAAAAAGAGCAGATCCTAAATACTCACCGTAAAAAACTTCGTTTTCAATCTCTAAAAGGCGGTTGTATTTTGCCGTTCTCTCACCCCTTGCAGTTGAGCCTGTTTTGATCTCACCGCAGTTTAGTGCTACTGCAAAATCAGCAATGAAAGCGTCTTCACTCTCGCCTGATCTGTGTGACATAACACACTTGTAACCGTTTCTTTGCGCCAAACGAACAGTAAGCATCGTCTCACTTACTGAACCGATCTGATTTGGTTTGATCAAGATTGCATTACCAACACCTTTGGTGATACCTTCAGCCAAAATATTTGCATTTGTTGCAAAAAGATCGTCACCGACGAGTTGTACTTTATCACCTAATCTCTCAGTGAGAATCTTCCATCCATCCCAATCATCTTCACTCAAACCATCTTCGATAGACACAATTGGATACTTAGAACAAAGATCTTCATAGTATGCCACAAGCTCCTCAGATGTTACAGTTCTGTTTTCAGATTCTAGTCTGTAGCCACCTTCAACAACGAGTTCACTTGATGCAACATCAAGAGCAATAGCGATCTGCTCACCCGGTTTGTATCCAGCTTTCTCAATCGCTTCCATAATCACCTGAATCGGCTCTTCGTTTGAGCTAAGGTCTGGTGCAAATCCACCCTCATCACCAAGAGCAGTGTTGTGGTTTTTATCTTTAAGAATCTTTTTGAGATTATGATACACCTCTGCTGAAGCTCTTAGGGACTCGGCAAAATCTTCAAAACCAACAGGCATGATCATATACTCTTGAAAATCTACCGAGTTATCAGCATGGCTACCACCGTTGATGATATTTAACATAGGTACCGGCATCACCATTGCATTAGCACCACCCAAGTAGCGATAAAGTGGAATATCTAAACTAGCTGCAGCTGCACGGGCTACCGCCATAGAAACACCAAGAACCGCATTGGCTCCAAGATTTGAGTAGTTATCAGTTCCATCGAGTTCTTTCATTGCAGCATCGATGATCGCTTGGTTGTACGGACTCATACCGATGAGTGCATCAGAGATCTGGCTGTTGACATTCTCAACTGCCTGAAGCACACCTTTACCCATATAGCGATCACCACCATCACGAAGCTCCAATGCCTCACGTTTACCTGTACTTGCTCCACTTGGAACGATCGCACTTTCTACCGTACCGTCGCTTAGTCTCACTGTAGCTTTTACAGTTGGATTACCACGAGAATCCATCACTTCAATTGCACTAACGTCATCTATGAACATACATTTGCCTTTTTATAATATAAATTGTGCAATTCTAGCGAATTTTGGTTAAATTCTAGTTTACATCAGCTACTCGTCGTTTTGTGTCGCCTCTTCGATCTCCGAAGTATCTATTGTCATGAGTGAGTTCATCCCCATCGCTACGCGTATCTTCTCTTCGATCTCACGCGCAAGTTCAGGCTCTTCTTTGAATTTCAACTTCACATTTTCACGCCCTTGACCAAGCTTCGTCTCACCATAACTAAACCATGCGCCACTTTTATCGATAATATCAAGCTTTACACCATAATCAACAAGTTCGCCCTCTTTGGAGATCCCCTCTCCAAACATGATATCAAACTCCGCTTGTCTAAATGGAGGTGCTACTTTGTTTTTAATCACTTTTGCTTTCACACGGTTACCGATCTGACTCTCACCCTGCTTTAGCGAAGCGATACGACGCACATCAATACGCACCGATGCATAAAACTTTAAAGCGTTTCCACCTGTTGTTGTCTCAGGTGAGCCATACCCCATCATACCGATCTTCATACGGATCTGGTTGATAAAAATCACGGTACAGTTCATTTTATTTAAAACCGATGTTAGTTTTCTAAGCGCTTTTGACATCAATCTTGCTTGCACACCCACTTGCTGATCATTCATCTCACCCTCTAGCTCAACTTTCGGGGTCAGTGCCGCAACAGAATCCACAACAATCAAATCAACCGCACCACTTCTTGCGACCGTCTCCACAATATCGAGTGCCTGCTCACCATAATCGGGCTGTGAAACCAAAAGGTTGTCAATATCAACCCCAAGATTTTTCGCATAGATCACATCAAGGGCATGTTCCGCATCGATGAAGGCACAAACACCACCTTTTTTTTGACACTCAGCAGTGATCTGCAGTGCAAGTGTTGTTTTACCTGAACTCTCAGGACCATAAACCTCAATAGCTCTGCCCTGTGGTACACCGTTGATCCCAAGAGCTAGATCTAGTCCAAGCGAACCTGTGCTAATCGCCTGAACAGGCTCTATCTCCTTATCTCCTAGGCGCATCAATGCACCTTTTCCAAACGCTTTGTCTATCTGTTTGATGGCAAGATCAAGTGACTTTTGTTTATTTGCATCCATCTTTTACTCACTTTTGGTAATTTTGTTGCGAGAATTATATACCATTTTTCCCTTTTTTTTATAAATATGACAAAATGCAATATTTTTTACCTAAAAACAAGAATCTAAGATTTATATCTCTTATAAGTTTTGTGTTAACACCCACTTATAAAAAGGAATTGAAGTAATTGTCACACCACGCTCTACCATTTCATCTTCACTATCAAAAGTTATGATATTTCCATGAGAAAGGTTGAGTTTTCTACAGACATTTAGTAGTCCTTTTATCTCACGTTTACGTGTCTCTTCATTGCTCATATCATGTGTTACCTGCAAAGCTTGAACTACCTCATTACCCTCTTGAACTATAAAGTCGCACTCACTGCCTGTATCTCTGTAGTAAAAGAGTTGTTTACCCCTTCTTTTGAGCTCTAAAAAAACAGCATTTTCTAACGATTTGCCTATATTGTCAGAAAATCTAAACTCTGTTGCGTTATTGAGTCCTATATCTACTGTGTAAATCTTTTTCTCCCCTAACTCTTTGTTTACTAAAGAGTTATCATAGCGTTGAAGGGTAAAAGCTAGGTAGATATTTTGCACATACTCCAAAAAGTCATAAAGAGTGTTTTTGCCTATCTTAATGCCACTTGACTTGAGTTCATTGTATATCTTATTAATAGAGATCTGTTTCGTTGTGGAAGCTATGATTCGTTTGAGAAAAAACTTGAGTGCTATGGTGTTTGTAATGTTGTAACGCTCTGCAAGATCTCTATAAAGAAGCACGTTAAAATACTCTTGAAGCGTTTGGTTTGCATACTGTTGCTCTAAAAAAAGTATCTCAGGAAATGCACCATTTTTTAAAAATTTAGCTTCGGCATTTCTAATGTATGCAAGAGATTTAGATGAGTAGAGATCAACCTCTATATCTTCAAATGCGAGGTACTCAGAAAAGGAGAGTGGATAAACCTCATAAGAGAGAGTTCTGCCTCTAAGTGAAGTTGCTATCTCTGAGCTTAAAAGTTTCGAATTTGAACCCGTTATGTAGATGTTTTTACTCACTGTATCATAAAGCCGTCTTACAAACTTTTCCCAACCGGTTATATTTTGAATCTCATCAAAAAAGAAGTAGCATTTTTTCAAATCTTTTTCAGGGTAAAGCTCAAAAAAAGCCTGTAAAACAAGATCAAGTTCATCAACATTAAGCTCAAGTCGCTCATCTTCAAAGTTAAGAAAGAGTATAGAAGTTTTATCTACAATAGTTGAGAGTTTATTGATCATTTCATAAAGTATAGAACTCTTTCCAGATCTTCTTACACCTATGAGAGTAATGATCTTTTTAGTATCTAGCGGTGGCTGCAAATCTCTAGGTTTTACATCAAAGTTTTTACTAAGATGAAAATCCCTTATAATTTGTTTTAGCTGTTCTTTCTTTTTCATAGAGAAGATTATAATTCATTTCTTCTTTATTTAAAATTAATTTCATTTAAGGGCACCTCTAAAAACCCTCTGAACTTTTAAGTGGGAGCGCAACTTGCACAGATCGTACTGCAAAGTAAAATTGAGCATTATTTTTCTACTTCAAAGCAATTTTTATGCAAAGATGAGCTACAATCACTCTTATGAAAAAAACACTCATTGCTCATTCACCCGATGCTGATGATATCTTTATGTACTACGCCATCAAATTTGGCTGGGTCGATATGCAAGGTGTCACCTTTGATAACATCGCCAAAGATATCCAGACACTTAATGAGGATGCTTTAAACGGCATCTACGACATTGTAGCAATCAGCTTCGCACTCTATCCCCACATTTCTAACGAATACGCCCCACTTCGCACTGCCGTGAGTTTTGGACAGGGGTATGGTCCTAAAGTTATCAAAAAAAAAGGTATGAAACTCAAACGCAATTTTAAAGTAGCTCTCAGCGGCAAACACACTACCAATGCGATGCTTTTTCGCATCGCCTACCCCGATGCACGCATCACCTACATGAATTTTTTGGAGATAGAAGATGCAGTTCTTAGCGGCGTGGTTGATGCGGGTGTGCTTATTCATGAATCGATCCTTACCTACAATGATGAGCTGGAGGTTGAGCGGGAGATATGGGATATCTGGTGTGAGCTTAGCGGTGGTGAGTTGCCACTGCCACTTGGTGGTATGGCGATCCGCCGCTCGATCCCACTAACCAAAGCGATCGAGTATGAAAAAACCCTTACAAAAGCGGTTAATGTTGCCAGAAAGCATAAAGAGAGGCTTTCAAAGATGCTGCTTGAGCGCGATCTTGTACGTATTGATGCAGCTACGCTTGATAAGTATCTCGAACTTTATGCCAATGACGAGAGTGTTTCTTTGAGTGAGCTTCAGTACGAAGCGATCGATAAACTCTATGAGATTGGCTATGAGTATGGTTTTTATGATAAACTTATAAAAGTGAAAGATTATCTCATCCCAACAGAGTATGAGCAACTGAGGTTTTCATAGATGGAAGCAAAACTTGTAGCACTTGGTGTTGAAACATTTAAAATAGCACTCTACCTCGCACTTCCGGGACTACTTGTCGGTATGTTTTTGGGTCTTGCGGTATCGATCTTTCAAGCTACAACACAGATCAACGAGATGACCCTCTCTTTTATCCCTAAAATTCTTGGTGTTGTGGCTGTTATTGTCCTTGCAATGCCTTGGATGATTAATGAGATGAAAAATTTTGCTTTAGATGTCTTTGCGCTCATCCCCTCGTTTGTACAATAATGCGCTATAAAAAGATAGATTTTTCCAAATACTCCTCTTTTAAGATGGGTGGAGTTTTTGATGTTGCCTTGCTAGATCGTAGTGTACAAAATATTGATGGTTACTACCTTATTGGGTCTTGCAACAACATCCTCATAGGCAATAACCCACCACCGCTCATCACACTTGATAAAGAGTATGACTATATCAAAATAAAAGATAACAAGCTGATTATCGGTGGTGCAACACCATCGGGAAAAATTGTCTCGTTTTGCAAAAAACATAACATCGCAAACTTTGAATTTCTCTCCCATCTTCCGGGAAAACTTGGTGGGCTTGTTTATATGAATGCAGGGCTTAAAGAGTATGAGATCTTTCATAGTCTAATCGATCTTACACTGCTAAGTGGCACATACAAAAAAGAGCAAATTGAGTATGGGTACCGTCAAACCAACATCAAAGAGCCGATCCTTGAAGCATCATTTTCGCTAGAGTATGGCTACGATTTACAAAAAGTAGCGATGTTTCAAAAGATGCGCTCCAACCAGCCAAGCACACCAAGTGCGGGCAGTTGCTTTAAAAACCCACCCAACGACTACGCCGGCAGACTGATCGAAGCAGTAGGTCTTAAAGGTAAACAAGTAGGCGCTATGGCGTTTAGTGAAAAACACGCAAATTTTTTAGTCAACTATGGTGATGGAGTGTTTGAAGATGCGATAGCGCTCATTGAAGAGGCAAAAACAAGAGTGGTACAGGAGTTTGGGGTAACACTTGAGCTTGAGATCATCATTCTCGATAAAGCCTACCCCCATTGGATGTAACAGCTTCGTTACATCTACTTTTAGAAACGAAGCATCAAACCAGCATACACCCCTTTGTAGTCTAAATCGACTTGCGCTTTTGTTCCATCATCTATTTTAAGTTTTTGCATACGATAACCCACTTCAATAGCCGGCTGCACAACAGGCACAAACTCCAATGTGTAATCTATTTTTACTCTTACATCATACACGGTATTGCCATTATATGTGATCGCTTTAGCATCAGCTTCAACACCTAGGTCTGTTGTTGGAATTTGCACCCTTGTTCGTAGATAAACCAAAGGGATAACAGCACTCTGTGAAGAGCTATACCCTCTAAAACCAGTCACTGGGCTGACATCTACTGTTGTCTCAATGAGCTTCACATCAATCCCAAGATCAAGCGTCAACCAAAAAGTGTTGTCTAAAAGATTGTAATATGGAATAACATCGTACTGTTTTGTATCGATTTTTGTTGATGCATTAGCACCTACTGGAATATTAATACCTCCAACGCTTCCTCCCCCTTTTGTAGACCCTTCATCACCGATCGTCACATACTCAGCTCTAAGATTTGGGATAAGTGGGAGCGGATGTTTAAAATTGATCCAAAAATAAGTCTCATCCGACTTCTTTTCACTCGACGTATAGGTACCATTAAGCTTCAAAGCACCATCACCATCACTTCTCTTGGCAAACCCTGTAGGTGTTTGTTGCCAAATACCACCACCAAGCTCAAGCCTTGTAAAATCTGCACTAGCAATACTTACCGCTGCAACCATAGCCGCACAGGCATATACAATTTTTTTCATATTCAACCTTTTTTTTCAAATTGGGAAATTATAACGAAATTTAGTGGAAATAAAAAAGGGCTTTACCGAAGTAAAGCCCTGGGAGGAGGAAATTTTTCTATCTATAGCTAGAGATTATGCTGCTTTAGCAGCTTCTAAAGCAGCATCGTAGTTAGGCTCTTCAGTGATCTCTGGAACGATCTCTTTGTAAGTTACTACTCCGTTTGCATCTACTACGAAGATTGCACGACAAGTTACACCGGCAAGTGCACCATCAGCAATTAAAACACCGTAAGCATTTGCGAAATCTTTGTTTCTAAAGTCAGATGCAACAGTAAGGCTTTCAATACCTTCAGTTGAACAAAATCTTCCAGCAGCAAATGGAAGATCCATAGATACAACAGTTACATCAACACCATCAAGCTCAGCAGCTTTTGCGTTGAACTGACGCGTCTCAGTAGCACATACCGGAGTATCCAAAGATGGAACTACAACGATAAGTTGTGTTTTACCTTGAGCACCACCAACTACTTTATCAGCTAAACCATCAGAGTTTACAACTGTTACTTCTGGAGCTTTATCTCCAACATTTACTTCGTTACCCGCTAGGTTAACTGTGTTACCTTTTAATTTTGTTGTTGCCATTTGTGGCTCCTTTTAGTTTTGTTTTTAACACCCATTTGTGTTTTGATGCGAGAAGTATATTTGAAAGAGGATAATTTTACTCTTATTTAAAAAGAGAGTATTTTTGACTAAGAAACATTTAAGGAGTGCTTTTGGGAACAACATTCAGTTCATCTAAAGTGCTAAAATTTTTTTGCTCATACATCTCAATGGCAACTCGCCCTATCATCGCTGCATTGTCAGAGCAGTATTGCAATTCACTCAAAAGCAGTTCAGCTTTGTATGGATCCAAAAGTTGCTCTATCTGTGCTCTTAGATAAAGATTGGCACTCGCTCCCCCTACAATAGCAAAATGCTTTGGTGGGTTTGTTTTAAAATATTTTTTGAGCTTCATCGTAAGATGTTTGGTCGCGATATGCTCAAACGATGCGGCGATATGTTTGTACTCCTCTTTATCATCTCCAGCAGCCTCAACAGCCAACCGCACCGCATTTTTAAGCCCAGAATAGCTAAAAGCGATCTTTGGGGATTGATGTAGCGGTACGGTGAAGTTGTACTTGAGCCTGTCACCATCTTTGGCAAGTTCTTGGATGAGTGGTCCTCCGGGATACCCCAGCCCCATCATCTTGGCTACTTTGTCAAAACTCTCACCAAAACTGTCATCCATACTCTTGGCAACTGTTTTGATATTCTCCAAACTCTCTACTTCCATCACCTGTGTATGCCCACCTGAGACAAGCAAAACCGTCAACGGAAACTGTGTTTCTTTTTCTATAAACAAAGAGTAGATATGCCCCACAAGGTGATTCACCCCAATAAGTGGGATATTGAGTGCCAACGCGATCGCTTTTGCCATCGTTACACCCTCTACAAGTGTTACAGCCAAACCCGGTGAAGAGGTGACAGCTATCGCTTTGAGCTTGTCAAAATAGGGCTTGCACTGCTCTAAAATCTTTGGCAGTGCCTTGGCATGAAGCCGTGCGGCAAGCTCTGGCACCACACCCCCATACACACTATGCTCAATCTCCTGAGAGATCTTTTTATGAAAGAGCAGTTTTTTCGTTGCTATCTCGGTGATAGCAATCGCACTGTCATCACAGGAGCTTTCAATACTTAAAATCATCAACAGATCCAAAATCAAAGGAATTCACATCAAACAAATCCAGCTCTTTTTTATATTTTTGTAGCTTTTTATATTTTTTATGTGCTTCATTTACTATTACGCTTTGTTGTTCAAGCGTAAGTTTTGGCACGGCAATCGTGCAAAGATCATCATACCTTAAAGATTGCCGCACTGAACCAAAAGAACGCTCTTTTATGCTTTGTAACCCTTCAGGGCTTTTGAGATAGAGAAAAATATATTCTGGCATAAAAAGCTTGCTGACAACTTTAAATGTTACATACATTTTACTCACTGCAACATTTTTATTTGTCATATTGATGCTTATTGAACCGGTATTTGCACGCGAAGGGTTATATGCTATCGACTTTCTTTTAACAACCTTATACTCCTCATTACTTTGAGATGTTACCGACATAAAACTATCTCCCCAATAGCTCTCACCACTTACAATGCCATAGAAATCATGCTTTGTTACAGTAGCCGTTTCATATAGTTCTGTATTTTTTATTCTTTCCTCTTGTATAATATCTTTGAGCAAAACATACCCTTTTGGAAGCTCATTAAAATATTTAAACCAGATTAAAGAGTAGTTACCATTTCTTTGAATCTGCTCCACAGGAATCTCATAAGACGCATAATTCTGATCAAAAAGGTACTCTTCTAAATCGTTAACCTGTGATGTGATTTTTCTTCTTCGTTGTGTTAAAGTAAAACCGTCACTCTTAATTTTTGTATATTTTACTGTTGTTACTTCTCCTCCGTTAAATCCCTGCAATACTAAAATGGAAGCTTTAGCCTCTGTATAAGGCAGAAATACACCTGATGGTAAAGAGATTACTTGTTTAAGTAGATTATTATCGATAAGATATTTTCTTAAATTTTTCAACTCTGCATTATTTAAAATTGATTCTGGAACAATGATATATGCCCTTGCTGTTTGTTTAGAATTAAGGGAGTTGATAATATGCTGAATTGACTGGGAATTACCACTATCATCCAACAAGGAGTAGAGCGATCTAGCTGTTCCTTCTAAATTAAATGGTATATTTGTTATAACAATATCAAATCTTTCCTTTACAGGGTTCAGCAATGTGTCTTGTTGTTTGATATTGCTGTGTCCATCACCAGTCAATATCATATTCATTTTGGCTATTTTTGCATTTGACGAAATTTCACTACCAAATACAGTGTTTTCTTTCAAATCTTTCAAAACATTTTTGGTTAAGTATCCCTGTTTGATTAAATTTTCTTTAATATAATTAAAAGTTGCTATGAGCATACCACCTGTCCCACAAAAAGGATCGTAAATACTCTCCCCAAATTGTGGATTTGCCAACTGAACCAAAAAGTTTACTATATGCCTTGGTGTAAAGTATTCCCCCAAATCATTATTTGATGTATTGTATTGCTGAATAAAATATTCAAATGCGTCTCCCTTTATATCTGTTTGAATACCACTTAAATTCAATTGATCCAGCTTGTCTATGATCTGTTTCAAAGCCAGCGTATCTTGAATAATCAACTTCGTAAACAATGTTTCATTTTGCTTGTTAAAGATCCTCTCAAGTTGATCAATAACGACATTATTAATGTAGTTTAAAAGCTCTTCACCCTCTTTGTTTTTATAGCTTTCCCATTTAATATGATCCGGTATTATCTCCGATACGATCTCATTCTCTTCAGAAATCAATTTTAAGAACAATAGATTTGAAAATTCGAAAAACCTTTCCATCCCTTTTGTTATACCGGCTTTTCTCAATTTTTGATTTGTAAAGGCGAAAACTTGTATCAAATCCTCTTTAGAATTAATAACAAGATCGTTTTGATTATACTTATTTGTATTTGCTCGTATAAAATATTGATAGAACTCTCGAGGTTTAATACTATTTACTTCCAAGCCATTAAAATACAATGGCTCTTCATTTTCTACCCAATAACTTTTTGTTTGCATACCATCAAATAAAACAATAATTTTTGAGCCTAAAATTTTTGCATATTGAAGTGCTTGTTCTTTAGTCTTTGCCAAATTCATATTTGGTTTTTTTGTTTCAATGATTATCTCTGGTGCAGTAGATGTATCATGCAGATATAAACAAAAATCTGGCTGCAGCGAACCTAATTTTAAGCACTCCTCTTTTGTTCTTGGTTTTTGATGAAAAACATTACGACTTTTATGTTTAAACCCTATTGTCCAACCGTTTTTTTCAAGCTGCTGTTCCAATAAATTTTCAATATCTCTTTCAATCACCATACTACACCTTTTTTACTTTTAGCAGATTATACTGACTTGACATCTTTTAGAACAAAAATATGTCAATTTGCAAAATTTTTTATACAAAATTTCTCACTTCCTTATCGAGTGCAAACACATCATCAATATTTTTTGGCTTGACTCTAAAATGGTTATATGCCTCAATAATCTTTTTGCCAATATCCATAAACCCTATCTTTTTTTGCAAAAACTGCTCGATCGCTGCTTCATTGGCAGCATTAACCACCACACCTAGCTCAGGATTTTGCAAAAGATCCTCTTTGATCTGCCACACAGGATAGCGCTCAGTTGTGATCGCTCGAAACTCAAGCGAACCAACTTCTAGCAGATCAACATGATCTAAAATCTTTGCATCAACTTTACCACTAAGGGCGTAGGCAATTGGCAACTGCATCGAAGCGTTGGCAAAGTGCGCTGTAGTTGAGCCATCTTCATACTCTATAAGTGCATGGATAAGCGACTTTGTCTCAATGATCGCATCATACTCCCCCTTGCCAAAAAGCCACCTAGCTTCTAGTAACTCAAACATCTTATTCACCATCGTAGCAGAATCGATCGTGATCTTTTGCCCCATCGACCAGTTGGGGTGTCTTTGGGTATCTTCAAGGGTGGCATTTTTGATATCTTCGATCACCCAATCACGAAACGCCCCGCCACTTGCCGTGATGGTCATCTTTTTAACAGCACGATCCTGCCTGAGATACCACAACCCAAAATGCTCACTGTCAATGGGCTGAATGTTACATCTATCGATAAACGCTCCACCCGCAACAAGACTCTCCTTGTTTGCCAGTGCAACCTTTTTACCACACTCCAGTGCCTTGAGTGTTGGGCGCAGTCCTAAAAATCCAACTAACGCATTGACAACCAGCTCACTGCTACTTTGCTCGATCACCTCCAAAATTGCCTCAACGCCAAAAAGCACTTTTGAGTGGTTCACTTTCGCTACATCTTCTTTTTGGGCAACAACGACAACTTCTGGGTTATGTTTGGCTATTTGCTCATTAAGGAGTTTGATATTTTTACCAGCAACTAAAACAGATACACCGATGTTAAATTTCTCGGCAATGATGAGGGTATTTACTCCAATGGAGCCAGTTGATCCTAAAAGTATCATCTACGCTTCCCCCTTATTTATTGCCATTTTTGCCAAATCTTGGTATAATTGTTTCATAAGACCTAGATGACGCCAGAAAGGTCTCGCTGGACTCAGGATGTGGGGGGTGGCCGTCCCACCATCTAGGTTTTTTAAGTGTACAAATCTTCTCCCTAGTTGTTTTTCAAAATTTTGCTTCGATATTACGAAAACAGATACCAAAAAATTCTCTTTGTCCACAACATGAAAGATTTTTCGCTCGTTTTCATTGAGCGCATAAACAACCCGCTCATCATTAATATTTTTATAAATGTCGTTAAAATAGTTACATGCAAAGAGATAAGGGATAAGTTTTAAATAATGCAACAACTCACCATGTCCTTGAAATTTATCGATATACCCCAACTCTTTGGCTATCAAGAATTCAGTGATATAGATCTTTTTACCCTCATATTTGGCAATAGCATATTTTGTCGTTTTATCATACATCTGTTTTTTTGGCATCTGCAAAAGCTTGTTTATAGTCTCAACATAGCTTTGCAACATCTACTACACAAGTCCGCGCATCAACACAAGCATCACAATCGCACCAAAAAGATACCCATCGATGCGATCAAGTACACCGCCATGCCCCGGTAAGATATCGCCACTGTCTTTGACATCCGCAGCACGTTTGAGTGAAGATTCAAACAGATCACCAAAAATAGAAGCAATCGAAACAAAAAACGAAACAAAAAATGCCACGGTAAAATCAACCACAAAAAGTCCGGCAAAAGAGCCTCCAAGTGTTGCAACGAGTACACCACCGGCAACACCCTCCATCGTTTTGTTGGGCGATGTTTCACAAAACGGTGTTTTACCTACACTCTTACCAACTGCATAAGCTCCCACATCGGTAAGTGCCACAACTACCAAAAGCCAAAGCAGTGCCAGCACTCCATACTCTTCATACATTGTCAAGATAAACAGCATCCCAGCAGTTGGGTAGACAAACGGCAAAAAATCTTTCCACTTTAGCTCTTTGTTGTACGCTACAGCAGAAGCGTAAGCAACCCCCGCAAGCACAAAAAGATCATCCCCATACGGATAAACTCCAGCTATGAGCCAGATACCAACCGCATAAGGTAAAAGTCCGTCACGCTCCACACCAAAAAGCTTCACAGCCTCATTAAAAGCGATGAGATACACACCGCCAAGGATCAGCCACATCAAAAAGAAGTTGTCAATCAATCCCACCAAAAAAACAGCTGCTAAAAGTGCTAAGCCTGTTACTATACGCTCTTTGTGCTCTTCAAAAATAGTTACCATTTGTCTATTCCTATGAAAATATGGCAAAGATTATAGCTAACTACACTTTAATATCTAATTTATGTACTGTCGGCATCCCATCTTCATCGCTGTTTTGCTCCTCATCTGAGGATTGGTGTTGCTCTCTTTTTTGCTCTTGTTCAGCTTCCTCTTTGGTGTGTTCCCGATCAGGATCAACCGCATGGTTCTGCTCAGCTGGACGCACCTCTTCGATCTCTTTGTTTTGTTCTTGTGTGGCTATTTGAGCAACCATATTTTGAAACTCAATCCGGTTATTGTCGGCATTTGGCATAGAGGTAGCTGCAGGGGTCATTTGGTTAACAAAAATTGTATTGCCGATCGGTCCTATAGCCATACTCTTAGCCCCCTATTTTATCTTGTATCTACCTCGATAGTTTTGTACTTATTATACAACACATTCGCACCGTTTTGAATATTTACTTCACGTCTTGGGGTATAATCGACCAAAAAACGATCTTTTGAAGTGGTGGAAAAATCGACACAAAGCCTTGCCGCTGCTTTGATGATACGCTCAGGAAGGTTTTGTTTGTCGGTGGTGATGATCACATGGGTTGAGGGGCGATCTTTAAGATGCAGCCAGATATCCCTTGCTTTGGCGCTTTGAAGCAGTTTGGTATTTCCTTTTTCGTTTTTACCAAGTTGTACTTTATACCCCTCAACCCAAAAAGTCTCGATCGAGTCATCTTTTTGCACCTTTTTGTTTTGGACATGTTTTGGAAACAGCAACTCGATCTTTGCCACATCTTTTGCCTCATGGACTGTATTAATAAAGCGTTTAATATGCTCTATCTTGCTACGCAGTGATTCCTCTTCGATGTGCAGATTTTTGGCTCTTTGTTTTGTTTTTTTACTCTTGGCAAAAAACGCTTCGCTAATGGCATAGGGGTTAGGGTAAGACCTCTCTAAAACAACCTCTTTTTTTGAGCCGTCATAATCATCCAAAACGATTTTTTTGGCATAGGGGGCGATCTTTGATGCGTTGCTTAACACCAAACCACCAAGATGCTCATACTCTTGCGCCTCACGTTGCAACTCCTCTTTTGAGTCAAGTTTCTCGTACGCTTTTTTAAGCTTATCGAATTTTTTTTGCAAGAAATTAATCTTCTGTTTTTTTAGCGATGCAAGCTTTTGCTCCTGCTCTTTTTGATACACATCACCTAAAAACTGCTTCACATCTTCGAGTGGATACTCTTTGGGGGTAAAAGGTGGCGGTGGCACATCGAGTAGTTTTTGCCCCACTCGCACTTCACGAAATGAGGCAAACAGATCGATGTGCCGCAGCGCTTCAAGCACCACCAAATCTTCATCCAAAACGATCACATTGGTATTTTTGCCGGTAAATTCAAACTGCAAGTAAGTGATCTGCTCTTTATACGCCGAAGCAAGTGCCGTTTTAAAGCGGATAATCTTATCACCATTTACAAGCTCCACACCCAAAATATTTGCGCGGTTCAACCGCTTGGCTAAAATCACATCAAAAGGGGCATTGTAAACCTTGGAGCGGGGGTAATCACTGCAGGTAAAGATGCTTGAGTTTGAACGGGTCATATTAAAGTAGATGGCCTCATCACGATCAAACACCACCCGCACAATCGTATCACTCACCCTGTGAATAGCGCTGATTTTTGAAAATTGTCTGATGTACTCAGTGATCTGTTTGAGGTGTGAGAGTTTCATAAATGCTCTTTACAATAGTTTAACGGGATCCGCTCTTGTTCTAATCTAAAAGTTCCATCATATCTTTTTATGATCATCTCGTAAGCTTCCCTCTCATCATCCAAGAGGTGTGGTAATGCTACCGGCTTGGTTTTTAATGGCACACTTACACTAAGATGCTCCCATTTTTGGATCGTTTTGCTATCCATGAGGATCGATTGTACATGGGAAAAATAACCTCGAATCCTTGAAAGTATAGCAAAACCGTCAAGATCGATATCTCCCCAGTAGATTATCTCTTTGTTATGCAGCCACGCCACATTTTGCAAAACACCTACACCTCCGTAGCCTTGACCAAAAATCACGATGCTCTTTGGCAGATCGCCAAACGAGAGTGTTGTGATCTGATTTTCGACAATATACACTTTTTTACACTCTATAGCAAGTGTTTGAAATTGATTAAGCGGCAGGGTTAGATCACTCAAACCGTTGATATAAAGTGTTTGATCGAGTATCCTAAAACGCACCAATGGCTGTGGATATTTCAAATGGTACCTTTTTTCAAATGCGTAATTCGCCAAACTTGAGAGTGGCTCGTTTTGCATTACGGAAGAGACTAACTGATCGATAATCTTTTTGTATTTTTGAATAAACTTGGTGTCAATCCCTTCAAGAGCGATCTCTCTTACATAGATGCAAGGGGGATCCTTGGCCAAAAGATACGCTACCACATTGAGCAAAGAACCCCAAACATTTTGATACTCTAAGACTACAAAAGGTTTTTGCACAATAAAATCATACAATTTGGGATAACGAGAGACAATCATACCATAGAGCTGAACAAACAGCTCAAACTCTTTACTCTTCTTAACAAATTGTAAATACCCTTCCAATGTATCAAATACCACACTCACAGGAACTTTTTGTTCACCTACGGCACTAAATCTTTTTTGCTCATACTCCAAAACAAAGCCAATCTTCTCAAGTTCTCGGATCGATTCTCTTATTTGTATATATCTGCTTTGGATATCTTTTTGTGTTATTTTTTTCAAAGTAATCCGCTTGGGGAACAATGTTTCATCTTCAATATATGCACGAAAAACCGCACCATTCTCATAAAAACTTCGAGACCTCTTTATGAGTTTGTTGCCATCAAAATAGTTATCCATCGCTTTAACTCTGTTTCTTGTTCTGATACTCTTCGATACTCAAGCTAATCAACGAAGAATCCATCCCATCTTGATTATGGACAAAGTGGACACTCTTGACATAGGGCTCGATCACATTGATCTTTTGTTTTGGGGTGATTATAAGCAGTTGCAGTCTCAGCTTTTTAAATAGCTCCAAAGCATAACGGGTACTCTCATCGCTTCCCCGCCCAAACGCCTCATCGATCATCACAAAACGAAACGATCGGCTTTTGATCCTATTATGCTCCAGACCAAACTGAAATGCCAAAGATGATGCAAGCACGGTGTAGGCAAGTTTCTCTTTTTGCCCACCCGACTTACCACCACTGTGAGCATAAAACTCCTTGATGCTTCCATCGCTGACATAACGCTCTATAGCACTAAAATCAAACCAGTTTCGCACATCGATCACAAGCTTACGCCACTTTTTATCAACATCGCTGTACCCTTCACGCCCATTAAAACGCGCAATAAGTTCTTTAATTTGCAAAAACTTCTGCTCATCATACTCGTTGTTCTCATCGATCGCCCCGGAGATGATCTGTTTGAGTGTTTGTCGAAACTCTTTGATATCTTTGATCTTAGAACCCTCTGCCTTAAGCTCTATATAGGTTCCTTCACTGTATTCGATATCTCGTAACGATCGGTTGATGGTATCGATTTTAGTTTGAATATCACTTGCGTTTTTCTCCAGTGTCGTTTGAAACATCACAATATCTCTAATGGTGCTCTCTTTAAGGAGTTGTTTAAACTTCCCTTTCCATTTTGGCAGGTTATCTTTTTGCAGATCATCGAGCTTTTTGAGAAACTCTTGTGCATACTCCACCCCAACACCAAACTCTTTGGAGATAACCGGAAATTTTGCGATAAATGTTGACTGCATTGTCGCAATCTTTGATGTGGTTGCCTGCAATATTTTGGAGAACTTATCGATCTTATTTTGTAGATGCTCTCTGAGTTTTGTTTTCTCACTACTGAGCGTTGCAAGCGTGAGATCTTTTTGCAACACCTCCTCTTTGATCGCATCTAGCTGCTCTTTAAGTTCTTCATCGAGGGTTCCATTTTCCTGAATCAGCTTGACTCTACCGAGATCGAGCTGCTTTTGCTCTATCTGCTCTTCGAGTTTGGCAACCTTGGAAACAAGCTCTTCAGCTTTTTGCTTGTGCTCTCTTTGCTCAAGCTGTGTATCTTCTAAACTCTTTTGCAATGTTTGAATAATATCGCTACTCTTCTCAAGCGCATCCTTCTCCTGCTCTAACTTCTCGATCTCTTTGCTGTATCGGTACCAATCGATCCTCTCAAAACTCTCAAACTGCAAAATATCCCGAAGCGTGTCCCTTTGCTCATCTATCTTTTTAAGCTCGGCTTGATTGTTTGCTATGCGTGCTGCTACAAAGGTATGTTTTTGCTCTACATCCTCTAAACGCTTCTCAAACTCTTCAAGCTTTGCAAGGTTATCCCACCCTAAAATCCATCGTGATCTATCCTCAATATCAAACCTGTCATCTTTCTCATGACGCACCAGATTACTCTTAAACTGCCCATTGATGGTGAGTGCTTTTTTGTACCTTCTAAAATCACTTAAACTATCGACACACGCTATCTCAAAGCGCTCATGCAAAAGGGAATTTAGCACATTAAAATAGGGGGTATCGGCTTTTATCTCTATCTTGTCAAGGAGTGAATTTGGCACACTTTGATCAAAAAACTGCCCCTCTTTTTTCGTATCAACTTTGAGATAAACTAACTTCCCTTTGAGATCTGTTTGCTCCACATACGCGCTTACCTCTTCATAATACTCCTTAGCAACAAGCAACGAGAGTGCAGTGTTATGCAAAACCCGCTCTATCGCTCCTTGCCACTTTGTATCAGTTACATTGATAAGCTCGCCGACAAAAGGGAGTTGTGATAGCTCCACTCCAAGTGATCTAGCCATTTGATCGCGTATTTTAGAGATTTTGTGGGGGATATTGGAGGGGTTATTTTTAAGATAGACTATCTCAACTTCCACCTCATCCATCTCCTCTTTATAGCGCTGTTTCGCAACACTGTCTATGCTTATCTCATTTTGATATCTGGTTTTTTCTTGCTCAATGTTTACAAATTTTTTGCTTACATTCTGTTTTGTTGTCAAAAAGGTATGCTCATTCGATACCGCTTTGAGCCCCAGTTTTTTCACCAAAGCATTATAGGTCTCATTTTGTTGTTTGGCAAAGCGCAGATGCTCCCCAAATTGCCTGATTTGTGTCTCAATGCTGTTGATTCTATCAAAGCCGTTTTTTTGCAACTCCAACTTGATATTAACAATCTTTTCATCAATCGCATCAAGGGTTTTTTGCTGGATCTGCTTTTTGGAGCTGGCTTTTGCTTTTTGCACCTCCAGATCCTCTAGCTTTTTGGTTAACAACTCCTCTTCAAAAAAACTAAAATAGAGATTTAGCCCATTACGCATGGTGGTGTAAAGATCATAATTGGTGCTTGCATCAGCATACCTGCCATACTCTTTTTTAATAGGCTTTAACAGATCGATCTGCTCCTGAGCTTCTACAATAAGATCATGGGTATGATTAAGCGTTGCGAAGTTTTGGCAAAGCTCGTCCACCTTCTCATCAAGCTTTACATCTTCGAGCATGTGGGTTCGTATAAACTCTGTAAGGTTGCCAATAGACTTGAGCGAGACAGTTTGGTAAAAAAGGTTAAGCGCTTGCTCGTTTTTGATCCCCATCTCTCTGCCAAAACTTTTAAAATAGTCGCTAAAAGTATCGAAAACAACTGTATGCGGTAGCTCTCTTAACCTCCTCTTTAGTCCCCTTACATCATTAAATGTTGGGATAAAATCTTTTTTGATAGAAAGCTCTCCTTTGGAGACAACAAAAAACTTATACACCTTTTTTTGTTTGATCCAAAAAAATTGTGCCAAGCTCACACTCTCTTCAAAACCGATGTTTTCAAACCTTCCCAAAAGTACACTAAAGCTACTCTCATCTCGAAGTGCCACCGCCTTTGAGAAGCCAAAATCTTCATCTTGTGTTGCTTTATACTCCCCGACAATGTAAGAGTAAAGTGTTCTCTCTTTCGTGTTTGCTCCGGCAGCTTTATTGTAGATGATCTTTTGGTGGGGCACCAAGAGGGTTGTAAGAGCATCAACGATCGTTGATTTTCCACTCCCTATATCACCGGTAAGTAGAGCATTTTCTCTACCCATCTCCAAGCTGACGATCTTTTTATCGTAAGTCCCCCAGTTATAAAGCTCAAACCTCTCAAGCCTAAACCCCGTTGTTGCATCATCAGTTGCAAAATCAAACCTTAACTCCATAATCTTACCTCTTTATACTCTTGAAGTTTTTTATCGAGATTTTCTAAAAATTCGATATCTACAAACGATTTGATCGCACTTTTGATCTCATAAAGATCCTCGTAGTTTTTTACCCTCTTTAAAAAACCGAGATCCTCTACCTTTTTGATGGTGCTATCGATCTCTTTTTTGATCTTGACTTCATTAAACTTTAGATCCAAAAAAAGTAAAATCTCGGCTACAATATCCTCTTTGGCTACAACCGCCTTTTCATTCTCACTTTGCATATCAAACTCTGCTATCTTCTTGCGAAGCAACATCAAAAGGAGTGAAACTTTATAGCTTAACTCCCTTTTTTGTATCACTTTTGGCAAAGGTTCTGCTTCATCTTCATCATCTTTGTTTTTAAGGTACGCATACCCATCCGCTTCATCCACCATCACCTCAAGCCCAATAGTTGCAAAATAGTCCGATATCGATCCGTAACTATTGGTTGTAAGCTCAAAAAAAGCCCGCTCATTATCACCCTTGTAAAAGATCCCCTTGAGCAAAAGGATTATGGCTGTTTTTGCATCTTTATTCATTTTGTTTCTCTCACATAGATAATCTTTGGTACACTCACCCTTTTTTGATGGTGTGTTGCATCTTCTATCTCGATATACTCTTTTTGATGAAGATCAACAATGGAGTTTTTAGAATTTTTAGCAATAGAGAGATACGCTACAACCTCCGCAACCCCTTTTGTAACGGGAAATTTTTCTACAACCTGCTTCAAAGCCACCTGCTCTTTGATCTGTAAAAAGTGGTTAATCTGTTGTTTAATCTTTGCCTCATCGACAAAAAAGATATGATACAAACTTTGCATATCGATATCGAGCTCTTCACTCTCTTTGATATCTGCTTTGAGATCTGTTTGTGTCTTGATCTCATAAAGCGATTTTTCAAACACACTCTCAATCTTTACCTTTGCCCCATCGATCTGCACAAACCCCCTTTGCCCAGGAGGATTCTCTTTGATCTCTATCGCTTTTTTCTCCACAGACTTGCAAAGCTCCAAGATCTTTTTGTTCTCAACCCAAACCCTCTCATCGAGAAATCGTCGTAACTGCTCCATAAGTTTGGAGGTGACTTTGGCAATCTTGTCGGCATTAGAGATCAGATCAAACTTAAGATCCTTTAGACGCTCATCTCTATCGAGCTCTTTAATCTCCTTGAGTTGGTAGATCGATGCAATCATCTCACTAAATTGTTCACTTAATTGGCTGTTGGTGAGTATCTGCCAAAAAGCAAAGAAACTTTTTCCTTCGTCACTCTCTCGTATCAGGTTTTCATCTTCAAAAATAGATCCAAGCACCCTATCTTTACTCTCATCTGTAGTAGCTATCCGCTCCATCGCTAGCAAATTCAGCTCTCTAAAGTTGTGCTCTATTTGTGAAAAATCATACAAAAGTTTCCGCGATTGCTCCTCTATGAGCATAAAACTCTCTTTGACGCGACTGCTGTCAAAGCGGATATCTTCCCCTTTTGTGATCGCCTCAATCTTTTTATCGATCGCAAGACGCTCTTTTTGTAGCTTTGCGATCCGCTCTTGATCGCTAAAGCTTGTCTCATATATCAACTCCTCTAAAAGCTCCAAAATAACACTAAACTTCGTGCGACTCCCTACAAACTCTTTTTTTTCAAGCGATTCTATAAACTCCAAAGCTTTTTGGGTATAGGGGGTAAGCTCATACAAAAGCTCTCCGTCACCGCCATAGTAGCGTTTGAGATAACCACTGTTATCACGCACAAAATCATCAAGATAATCTTTAGGAGATTTTACAAAAGCATCTGGATAGGTTTGATTGATTTGGAATAAAAAATCATCCAAATAGCACAGTATCTGCTCTTGCGCAATGGCAATATGCCTCTTTTGCACAAAAACAAAATAAAAAAAAGCAACCATCATCGCAAAGTTATCACTACACAGTAGTTTAAGCGTATGGTTATACTTTTTGAGATTTTTTAGGTATTCGTAGTTCATAAACAACTACCCATAAGTTTTAGTGCATGATAGTTTCATAAGTATATTTTAGCTAAACTATCGCAAAAAAGGCAATGATGAACCAAAAACTCTATATGGTCTCTTTGGGTCCAGGGGATGTTAAGCTCTTAACACTTAAAGCACTTCATGCATTTAAAGAGTGTGATGCGATCTGTGTCCCTACAAAGAGCGAAGACAACAGCTTTAACAAATCCATTAGCTACAAGATAGTCTCGAGTGCCTTAGAGATGTTACATGCACGCAAACCGATTGTGCCGGTATATTCCCCTATGCGCTTTAGGCATGAAGACTGGGTAGATGAGGCTGATGTGATCTTAGATACACTCAAGAGATACAACAAGGTATGTTTTGTAACACTTGGTGATGCGGCAATCTACTCAAGCATCTACTATCTGCTTGATATTATCAAAGAAAAAGATGCAAATATCTATAAAAATTGCGAGGTAATTGCAGGTATAACCTCCTTTAGCGCAGCATCAGCAGAGGCGAAAAAAGCACTTTGTTTGGGTGATGAAGAGCTCATCATCAAGCCTATCAATCCCCGTTCAGAAGTAAAAGCTACACAAATCTTTATGCGTCCTAAGATCGGCATGGATACAGAAAACTTAGGTGAGGGTGACTTTTACACCTTTGAAAATATGTACCTTGAAGATGCAAAAATCACCCCCTCAAAGATAGCAAAGGTGAAAAAATATATGACCCTTTTTATCAACTTTGCAAAGAGAAGTTAATTTACTTTTTTCCACTCCCCTTTCTCTTTGCCACTTAATTCGTATTTATTTAAATAGCCCCTTGGGGTTAAAACCTTTGCGTTGCGTGTAAGTTTTGTTGTGGAGTTGCCAATGAGCAGGGTTGTGGACATATTGACATCTTCATTCTCTACCCCCGCATCGATCAGCTCTTTAGCTGTGATGATCTTGATCATCTGATCTTTGCGTCCAAGATCACGCGCTATAACAACTACCCGTTTTGGATCTATGCCCTTTAACTGCTCGAGCATATCACTATAAGGCTTAAGACGGCTTCTACTCTTTGGGTTGTAGATAGAGATCACAAAATCAGCCTCAAGCGCAAACTTGATACGCTTTTGGATAAGCTCGGCAGCTGTAAGTCTATCTGAGAGTGAAATCAGACAAAAATCTTGACTCAGCGGTGCACCCACTTCAGAAGCTAGGGCTAAAACTGAACTAATCCCAGGCAGTGATCTGTATTCTATGCTCTCCCACAAATCATAAGCATCCAAAAGCTCCACCACCAAAGAGCCCATCGCATAGACATTGGCATCACCATTTGAAAGCAGTGCTACAGTGCGCCCTTTTTTTGCTTCCTCTATAGCGTGCTGCACTCGCTCTATCTCTTTAGTCATAGGTGTGGTAAAGACCTCTTTATCTTCTATTATATGAACTAAATCTTTTGCATATTTTGTATATGCTACAATTAAATCTGCCTCTTTTATGGCATCTATCGCCTCTTGTGTTAAGTATCTATCTCCACCTGCACCAGTTGAAACTAATGTCAATTTTCCCATATTCTTGCTCCTGTAAAGTCACTGCCTTGATTGGTATAATAATTTGGATAGAAAGTTTGATATAATTGCGGTGTTCTTATCTCTAAAAAAAGAGATAAGACAAAATCGAAACACAAGGAAAACCTTATGAAAAGGTTTGTTTTGGTGATTCGCTTCAGGCTTGCAGGTTTTGAAGTGAATCTCAAAGTGAAAAGAGTTTAACTCTTTTCACAACCTTGCTGTTTCGATATTATACCATAAATTCTAAAACGCCGCTGCAACCGTTATACCACCATAAACTCTTTTATTTAAAAACAGTGTTTTGTATCTACTTGCCAAAAGCGAAGCAGGTTCAGCTACCCCTTTGATGTTAAAAAACTTTGTTGCTTGAGAGGGGCTAAACTCTTGTGTTAGTGCATTGATAGCATCTTCATCAAAAAACTCTAACTCTTTATCTTTTGCATACTCTAGCAATCCTGCCTCATCCACTTTTGCGCTAAAGCTGGCAAATTTTACTATCTGCTCTTTTTCTATGCCATGCTCAAAACAGAATCTTGTTACAGCCTTATCTATTTCATCCGCACTTGTGCCTCTGTTCATCCCAAGCCCCAAAACAACCTCTTGTGGGTGAAGTTGCAGTGCTGTGTTTGGCAGATGTTGCGGGGTGATATAGACAGTTGGGATATCTTTTTGAATATTTTGCAAATCATCCGGCATCACAAAAACAAAATTCTCCTCTTTATACCCCTCAAAGGCTTTAAGTGCTTCAATCATAGATGGATAAGTAACAACTTGCACTTTTTTCTTGTTGATAATCGCATTGGAAACCTCTGCTAAAGATTTTAGATTGCTAATAGCAAGCCTGTGTTTTTTGGCGAACATATCAAACGCAAGCACCTTTATCTGATCACTTGCCGTTGTTACAAAATTGACACACCCCTCTATCTTTTTACACAACCCATTGGCAAGCTCATTCGCACCCCCTAGATGTCCAGAAAGCAAAGGAATAACGCGTTTTAGATCAAGTGTCATGATAAGCACGGCAGGATCAGTCGCTTTATCTTTGAGATGGGGTGCGATCTTGCGAATAACAGCTCCCGTTGCCATTAAAAATATTATGGCATCAAACTCCGCCCAAGCTGTAGGCATAATATCATCCACCTTATCAAATTTATAAAAAATACCACCATCTTCAGACTTGTTAAAAACATGACACTCATGTTCACTTAGATATGGTAGCAGTTTTTTTGCCGCTTTAAGTGATGGGTTATTGATCGTTGCTATAGCTATCTTCATAACGCTTTTGAATCCTTTTTAGCCTCTTTTTTATACTTTTGTGTATAGAGGTGCGACTCTGCTGTTGGGTTTTGGTTTAAAAACTCCCCAAAAAGTATCAAAGCCACTCCCTTAATGTGTGCCACTTTTGTCTCTATATCGCTAAGCGTAGCTTTATAGATCTTCTCATCTGCCCAGGTTGCCCGCTCTACCACCCAACAAGGGGTATCTTGACTATACCCAAGCTTCAAAGCACTCTCTTTGAGCTTTTTTATAAGCCGTATCGAGAGATAAAAAGCAAAAGAGGAGTGTCTGTTTGAGAGGAGTTGCTCTAAGCTTTCAGGGTTTGGTGTTTTCCCCTCTACGCGTGAGATGATAAGCGTTTGAGAAACTCCCGGAATCGTGTACTCAATCCCAGCAGAAGCCGCCGCACCAAATGCCGCCGTTACCCCCGGAATGATCTCAAAGTCTATATTTTGATTTTGCAAATATACTATCTGTTTGGCAATCGTTGAGTAGATGGAACTATCCCCCGTATGCAGACGTACAAACTTTTTGTGGGCATATTGTTTCATAAAAGCAAAAATATCCTCATAACTCATATCGGCAGAGTTTTCAATAATCGTCCCCTCCCTGCACCAGTCAAGCAGTTCACGAGGTACTAAAGAGCCAGTATAAAGCACCACTTCCGCCTCTTGTAAAGCTTTCATCCCTTTGACTGTTATAAGTTCCGCATCCCCTGGACCTGCACCTACGAATTTAATCATATTAATTCTAACTCCCGTGAATATTTATTATCAATTTACCCAATACTTAACTTATATTCTATATTACATCTCGTAATAAAATTATGCACAATCTGTAACTAATTTTTATGAGATTTATGTTCTATGACAAAACTTTTTAAATCTTTCCACTTACTATGTTTAATTTTGTGTTCC
>VCAY01000049.1 GCA_013607635.1 Campylobacterota bacterium | reverse complement strand
TAAAAAACCTATTTTCAGAGAAGATGAAATAAGCAATCCTATAAAGAATAACTTAAACGGAGCGAAAAAATAAAAAAGGCACCTCTAATAGTTCTTTTTGGAGAAAACAATCTTGTTTGGCTTAACGAGTTTTTAACCAACAAATCGATAGAATCGCGGTAATTTAATCATAAAGAGTGTAAAAGATGTTAAAAACTTTGTTGATCGAGATAGGTGTAGAGGAGCTTCCGGCAGTTCCTCTTTTAAAAGAGCTCAAAAACATTGAGAAAAAATATGCAGATGTTTTGCAAAAATACAACCTTTTAGGTGAGTTTGAATTTTACTACACACCGCGCCGTTTGGTGTTATGGCATAGAGAATTTAAAACAGCTCAGGAAGATTCTGTAGAAGAGTTTTTCGGCGCACCTCTACATGTAGCGTACAAAGATGGCGAGCCGACACCTGCGGCACTCGGTTTTGCGAAAAAATGTGGTGTTGCACTTGAAGAGATATCTACTGCTAACAAGGGTGGTAAAGAGGTGCTTTACTACAAAAAAGATGTTAAAGGTAAACCATCGAGTGAACTTTTGCCGCAGATTGTTGATGCGTGGTTGAAGTCGCTTGATTTTGGCAAGTCGATGCGCTGGGGCAGTTTGGATGAGAGCTTTATCCGCCCGATCCGCTGGGTGAATGTGATGCTTGGTGATGCATTTGTTGATATGCAAATCTATGGTGTAAAATCTTCCAAAACAACACACCTACACCGCATAGCCAACTTTGATGCAGTAGCGGTTGAAGATCCAAAAGAGTATTTTGAGAAGCTTGCAGCCGGTGGTGTTACGCTGTTTCAAGAGGATCGAGCGAAAAAAATCACCCTTGATATCAATGATATCGAAGCACAAAACGGTGTGAATGTAGAGGTGGATGGTGAGCTATTTGATGAAGTTGTTGCCATAACCGAGAATCCAACAGCACTTTTAGGCTCCTTTGATGCAGAGTTTTTAGCATTGCCACCTGAGGTTATTATCACCTCGATGAAAGAGCATCAACGCTATTTTCCTGTCTTTAAAGATGGCAAACTCACAAATAAGTTTGTTGTGGTGGCTAATGCTTATACCGATGATTTTAGTGAAGTGATTGCTGGAAATGAGCGGGTACTTCGCCCAAGGCTCGCTGATGCGATGTTCTTTTGGCAAAACGATCTTAAAAATGGACTCAGCACTACGGGACTCGAGAAGATCACTTTCTTTAAAGGGCTTGGAAGTGTTGCAGACAAGATCAAAAGAGAGGTTCAGATTGCATCGGTTCTTTATGATAAGTTTGGCATTGATGCAAGCAAAGAGGATCTCACCGCTGCAGTGGAGCTTGCCAAAGCAGACCTCATGAGTGAGATGGTATATGAGTTTACTGAACTGCAGGGGATCATGGGGCATTACTACGCTAAAGAAGCTGGGTATAATGATGCCATAGCGCTTGCGATTAAAGAGCAGTATTTGCCAGAGGGTGAGGAGAGTGAGCTGCCTTCAACACCGCTTAGTGCGATTGTAGCAATGAGTTTGAAGCTCGATACCCTTTTAGCTCTTTTTAGCATCAACCAGATCCCAACAGGTTCACGCGATCCATTTGCACTTCGTCGTGCGGTTAACGGGATCGCGAGAATTGTTAATGAATACGGCTTTAAGTTTAACATTATCGAAGATATTAAAGCTTTAAGTGGTATCTATGAAAATGAGGTAGATTTAGAAAAGCTTGAAAACTTCATGTTAGAGCGAATCAAGCGCTACTATAAGGTAAACCCTTCAATCATCGAGGCTGTATTAGCATCGGGTGAGCGAGAACTCTATGCAATGGGTCAAAAGATAGCAGCACTTAATAGCCTTGTTAATTCTGATGGTTTTGATGCGGTGAGTGCTACATTTAAGCGGGTTGCAAACATCACCAAAGATATTGATCTCAGTGGTGCATTGGATGTCAAAGAGGAGCTTTTTGAAGATGCGAGTGAGCAGGAGCTTTATAGCGCCTTTCAAGAGGTGACTTCGCACCCATATCAAAGTTATGAAGAGGAGCTTGACGCACTTCTTGGCTTGAAACCGCAACTTGACAAGTTTTTTGACAATGTGATGGTCAATGCAGAAGATGCAACGATCAAAAACAACCGTAAAGCGCTTGTGGCATCGATCTACAAAGCGATTCTTCGTATTGCAGATATTAAAGAGGTAAGTATCTAAATTGCTTTACGATGTAGCGATTATTGGAGCTGGGATCAACGGCTGCAGTGTCGCTTACAGATTGCATCAAGCAGGGCTGAAAATAGCGCTCTTTGATGCCAATGGCATTGCCGGTGGTGGCAGCGGGGCAGCAGGTGCGTTTTTATCTCCTAAGTTTTCAAAAGCTGGAGAGCTTAAAGAGCTTGTTAATAGCTCGCTTGATGAAGCACTTCCATTTTACACCACCCATTTTCCCGATTTTATCCAAAACTATCATCTTTTACACATCGCCAAAGATCCAAAAGATGCCGCGCATCTGCGCTACTGCAGGGAGAATGATAACTTTGAGTTGTTAGATAACCCCCCTATAACACCACCAAATGAGCATATCTACACAACCAAAAGTGCTTTGGTTGATGCTAAAGGGGTGTGTGAAGCATTGGTTGCGGGGTGTGATTTTGTGCAAGAAGATATCAAAATGCTTAGATGTAGCGATGATGTCTGGCACCTCAATAGCACCTATAAAGCAAAAAAGGTGATCTTGTCCACCGGAGCGTATGAGCATAATCTCATAGATGTGCCTTATCAGATGGTTCGTGGTATTTGGGGGCATCGCATCGATCTCAAAACTACAACCAAAAACGATATTTCGATCCATCAGTTTGTCTCGATCTCACCAACAAAAAACTCTATCTTAGCTATCGGTGCCACACACAATGTGCACTACCATCCACAAAAAACCAAAGAGGCTTACGATTTTAAAGCGGGCAGGGAGGAGTTGTTGCAAAAAGCTTCCAAGACGATAGAGCTAAAAGATGTAGAGGTGGTGCAAGATTATGTGGGGCTTCGCAGCGGAAGTTTTGATTATCTGCCGATTGTGGGGCAGATCGTTGATGTGCAAACAACACTTAAAAAACTCTCTAGTAGTGAGATCTTTCAAAAAAAACTTGAGTTTGAGAAGTTGCATTACTATAAAAATCTCTACATGATTAACGGCAGTGCAGGGTATGGGTTTGTATTGGCACCCTATCTCTCAAGAGTTTTAGCACACCATATCGTAGATAACACAGCAATACCCAAACAGATCGATCAAGCCCGTTTTTTTCACCGTTGGGCAAAGAGAAAAAATAATTGCCAATGCTAAAAATAGTTGTTTAAGCATTTTCATATCAAAAGGGGGGGGAGTAAACTTCCAATGAAGCATGGTGTCAAACGAAGTCCAAAAGTTTGCACTAAAAACTAAAAAAGAGTTACCAACAACGCAAAAACAACTCAGAAACAATACTGAAAAGTATATGCTTTCACTCCAAAGCAATCCTCAAAAAGTTGCTAACTTTTTTAAGCATCCCAAGGTGCAATATGCCGCTTTAGATGTTGGCTGATTATTCAGGTTATTTGGTGGGGGAGTAATATTATATGAAAAATCACACAACAAATTGTAGGGAACTAACAATTCAACTCAACTCTCCATTACTACTCTTTATCGTCCGACATTTTTATTTCTCACATCACTGCGTGAGCCGATATCATCTATGTTAAAATAGTATTTATAACCTTTGAGCTCTGTGATTTTTAAGAGTTTCTTTGGATCGGTTTGTAACATGTAACGCATCGCTTCAAATGCAAGTCTTTCTACCTCATCGATATCTTTTGGTGTTACTTTTTGATTCTTTTTCTGTTTAGATTTGATCTCTTTTTCTTTTGTTTTGAGTGGCTTTAGAAAACTTTTGTCTTGAAGTGAAACTTTGTAGGTTTTTCCTGTAGAGATGCGTTGTACGATAAAACTCCCACCCAAAGCATTATCTAAAGAGAGTGTGCGATGGTTAATACGCGCACCACTCATTAAAGCTGAAGTATCGACAAGGCAAGGACTGTTTTTTGCAACAACACAGATATCAGTTCGATCGATCACCCCATCACTAAAGAGTTTAGGAAGCGTATGTGACAGTTCCACATAGGCAAGTACAAGCCCGTCACACAAATGCCCATGTGCACGAGCAAGTGTTTTGATATCCAGCTTTTTTGGGTAAAGGTTGTATCGCCCCAGTGCGCTATCAGTATCGCGAACAAGCACCGGTTTTGCATTGGGTGCGGCTTTAACATCTTTTTCATAAAAAAGATCATCGATATTCTGTTTCTGTGCACTATTTGCAAAGAGTGATGCTGTGGCAACTGCCATAAATAAGAGTTTTTTAATCATCTGCTTCCGCCTCTTGAATATACTTACGAATCTCATCCGCACTAAGTACTTTACCGCTAGAGATTAGCTTTCCATCGATGACAAAGCCCGGCATACTTAATATTTGGTACTTCATAATCTCCACAATATCATCCACTTTTACTACTTCATAATCACCATCAAGCTGGCTTACCACCTCGTGTACAATCTTCTCAAGTGTGATACATTTTGCACACCCTGTTCCTAAAATCTCTATCTTCATCGATCACCTCTTATGCAAGTAGTTTTTTGATATCTTCAACACTCAATATTCTACCTGTGCTTTTTACTACACCATCGATAACAAGCGCCGGTGTTGATGTAACACCGTATTTTGCAATCTCTGCGATATCTTCAACCTTGATCACTTCATGATCACTTCCAAGCTCTTTGACTGCCTCTTTTGCAGCTAGTTCAAGATCTTTACACTTTTTACAGCCAGTTCCTAGAACTTCTATTTTGCCCTTTTTAACCGTAAAAGAGAAATTTGCTGCCTGTTTTGGTGCTGTTTGTGTAGGTGTAGCACAACAAGCGCTGTTTGTATTTTCATTTGCCGCAGGTGTCGCACAACATCCCGAAGCTGGATCACAGGTTCCCATTTTTGTTTCAAGCGGACTCCAGTTGATGATGCCTGTTACAAGTGGTAAAACTCCAAGATAAAACCATGCGTTGCCACTATAAACGCCATACCCGATAAGTGCTAATCCCACTACAATTCTTACTATTCTATTTGTACTCATTTTGATCCCTTAATTTAAAATATAGTTAAAAAGATATCCAATACAGATAATCCCACTGCCCACTATCACAAAAAACAGACTAATGAGCTTCATTGAGAGTATCTTTTTGAGTATCAAGGCTTCCGGAAGGCTCAACGCTGTTACTGCCATCATAAAACTAAGTGCCGTTCCTAACAACATCCCTTTGTTTGTCAGCACCTCGATAAGTGGCATAACACCTGCTGCGTTGGAATACATCGGCACACCCATAATAACCGCCATAATCACGGCAAATGGGTTACCCTCACCTGTATATTTTGCAATAAAATCTGTTGGGATATACCCATGGATCCATGCTCCAACACCAACACCAAGCATCACATAGATAGAGATCTTTTTGAAGATATCATAAGTATAATGCCACGCCTCTTTTGCACGCTCTTTAAGTGAAAGCTTCACGATATCTGCGTGCAGTTGCGATTCGATCGGTTGCACTGCAAGCAAAATCTGATCTTCCATATTGAGCTTACCAATCACCCAACCACCGATGATCGCCACCGCCAAACCAAAAGCGATATAGATCGCCGTAATTTTCCAACCAAACAGACCAAAGAGCATCGCGATGGCGATCTCATTGTTCATGGGTGCTGAGATCAAGTAGCTAAAAGTAACCCCTAAAGGGATTCTCGCTTGGATAAACCCTAAAAACAACGGTATCGCCGAACATGAACAAAACGGTGTGATGATCCCAAAAAGTGCAGCAACCATCTGCCCATACAAAGCAGATTTGCCCTGCAAATGTGCACGCACATATTCGGTGTTGAACCATGTTCGCAAAAACGATACGGCAAAGATGATCATCAGCAACAGCATCCATATCTTGATCGTATCAAAGATAAAAAAGTGCACGGCACTCCCAACAGCACTCTGAGGATCAAGATGCCATCTATCATAAACTAGAATATCTACGATCTTTTCCCACCACGAAAACATCTTAAGCCTCTAACGCTTTTTTAACAGCCGGTAGAAGTTCCTCTTCGATCTCTTTGTAGGTTAGCTCAAATGCTTCATACCCTTTGCCATCCGGATCTTCAAAGACTACATGAATCTTTGGTGCAGGTTTTGGAAACATCGGACATCTCTCTTTGGCATGATCACATACAGTCACAATGAGATCATACTCATTATCGATCACCTCTTGTAAAGTTTTTGAATGGTATCTCTCTTGCCAGATCCCTTTTTCTTTTAAGAGTTTTTCAGCGTTTGGATTTACTTTTCCACTTGCCCTCACCCCTGAGCTATCAGCACTCACACCATCAAGCTTGGCATTGATGAGTGCTTCTGCTATGATACTTCTACAACTATTTCCCGTACATAAAACTAAAACTTTTTTATCCATTTCTTTTTTTCCCTTATATGAGTGTAAGTAGTACTACAAGCAACACAATTGGTGTGACCATCAAACCAAATTTTGAGTATTGCCAAAAACCGATCTTTACCCCCTTTTTGGCTCAGTACATGTAACCAAAGCAGGGTTGCAAGACTTCCAAAAGGTGTCATCTTAGGACCCAAATTACAGCCGATGATGTTGGCATACGCTAACGCTTGGTTTGGGATGTCAGCAATCGCTATATCCATCACCATAATTGTTGGCATATTGTTCATCACGGCACTAAGAAAAGCTGAGAGAAATCCTGTACCGATGATCGCAACAGCATCACCTCTTTGGATCAACTCATGGATGATTGCCGTGAGATGATCGGTAAGCCCTGCATTTTTGAGTCCATAAACCACAATATAAAGCCCAATACTAAACCAAACCACCTGCCACGGCGCTGTTTTGATCGTCAGCCACGCTTTTGCATTTTTTGTATAGCTTGCGATCGCTAAAAATAGTAGCCCACCACCAAGTGCAAAAACTGAAACCGGTAGGTTGTAGTGATCCCCCATGAAATATCCAACAAGTAAAAGTGCTAAAAAGAACCATGAAAATATAAAGAGTGTTTTACTTTTTAGAACTGCATCGGGGTCTTTAAGCAGTGAGATATCGACCTGCTTTGGAATGTCACGACGCAAAAAGAGCCATAAAACGATGATAGAGATAGTAGTGCTCACAACATAAGGCAACCACATATTGGCAAGATACTCCATAAATCCGATATCAAAGTAATTGGCTGTAACAATGTTGGTTAGGTTGGAAAATACAAAAGGTAGTGATGCCGAATCGCTAATAAACCCACCTGCGAGCAAAAACGCCAAAATCGTCTTAGTATTGAGCTTCAAGATACGCATCTTTGCCAGAAGAATAGGTGTGAGAATCAGCGCTGCACCATCATTGGCAAAAAGAGCCGAGACAAAACTCCCAAGTAACAAAGCATAAACAAACATCAAATGCCCGTTGCCACCAGAGAGTTTTGCCATCTTGATCGCACACCACTCAAAAAAGCCGATTGCATCGAGCACCATAGAAAGAATAATGATCCCGATAAACGCCAAAGTCGCATCCCACACGATCTCTGTCACTACAAGTACATCATCAAAGCTCACCACTTCGGCAATAAGCGCTACAACAGCACCGATAATCGCAGTTGTACCGATCTGCAAACCTTTAGGCTGCCAGATCACAAACAAAAGTGTTATTAAAAATATACTACTGGCCAATATCATACATCACACCCTTTTTGCAGTTTTGGAAGATCGATCTCAAGATGGCTGATCTCTTTGAGTATAGCCTGACGAAAAGCATCGAGCGGCGAGCGGATAGAATAGTACGCCCAACGCCCTCTTCGATCCACTTTCAAAAAACCACCATCTTTTAAGATCTTAAGATGTCTTGAGATACGAGACTGGATCATATCAAAAGAGTTTTCAATGTCACAAACACAAACCTCACCGTTGATATCTATAAAATGAAGCATCTTCAATCTTGTTGCATCATTCAAAGTGCCAACGGTCTTTAAAAAAATATCCATAACACCCTCCACTCCTATAATACATTTACACTTCTTATCACTCCAAGAGGATAGGAAATGTAAAAAAGTTGTGTTAGTATAAAGACGGTTGATGTAACTGCTTTATGCAATTCACAGTCAATGGCACTGGATGAGACGATCGCTTCCTCCTTGTCAGAAGATGACCTAAGAAAGCCTATTGCGTTTAGTGCTAAACCAACTCACCTATGAAACGCTATTTGGGAGTCTTGTTTTTTAAGATTTACCAATCCATAGAGTTAGGAGGCTGTGAGACACAACTAAACACAATCAAGGAGATGTTTGTATGTTTTATGTTGGTATCGATATAGCTAAA
>VCAY01000048.1 GCA_013607635.1 Campylobacterota bacterium | reverse complement strand
CGTTTAAGTTATTTCTTATAAAACGGCTTTATCATATAAAAATAGTTTGGCTCATTGGTTTGGTAATAGGGCTCTACAACGGCATTTTGATATCCTTCGGAGTAACTGACGGAGAGCACTTTACCAACTTTAAGACCTTTGAAAAAAACATTATCAAGACCGGAGGTTATGACTTTGTCGCCTATTTTGATCTCAAACCACGCAGGGATAAAGTTAACAATAATATTCTTTTCATTATTGCCATGAGCTATGCCGGGAGCTCGTTTTTCCCCTATATAGACCGAGTAAGCACTTTTAATATCGTTATTTAAAAGCCCAAGAGGTCTGCCGTCTTTGTTAACCACAATACCCGCAACCAAATCTTTATAGGTAAGACCATAAATTTTTGACGCATTGTAATCTTTAATATCAAGCCATAATCGGTTAAAATCACCAAATCTCTGATATGATGTTGCACGAATAAGCTCTACAGAGGGGTTGGCACTCATATTTGCATCATTGAGTGTGTAAAGGTCATGGATCTCACTTGCTAGCTCTTGCATCACAAGGTGATTGTTGTCATAGTGTTTGAGTTTTTCTTTAAGTTCATCGATTGTTTTGGCTTGAAAAAAATGGCGATCTATGGTGTTGTTGAGAGAAGTTGTTGTATCGAGATAAACTTTTTTGATAAAATTAAGAGAACTAATAAAAGGTTTTTGTAGTGTTGGTGAGTAGTTAAGCGCACCCACAAAGAGTGCAATAACCAAAAAGAGATACCCAATCGAAGATTTATTCATGCTCGAAAAGTTCTTGGAGCAGATTTATCTCTTCTAGTGCTCTGCCTGTTCCGCGTGCAACAGCCAAAAGCGGCTCATCTGCAATAAATACAGGGATTTTGACGATCTCAGAAAGGTATTTATCAAGTTGGCGGATCAGTGCTCCACCACCTGTGAGGATAATACCGTGATTAACAATATCACCTGCTAAATCTGGAGGCATGATCTCTAAAACATCACGAAGCGCTTCGGCGATCTCTTTGAGTGGCTCTCTCATCGCATCTCTTGCATCGTCACTTGTAAGCTCAACTGAGCTTAGCAGGCCTTCAACTTGATCACGACCGTTTACAATCATAGAGAGTGGTTCATCAAGACTCACGGCTGTTCCGATGTTGATCTTGATCTCCTCTGCAACACGCTCACCAATGAGGAGGTTGTATTTTTTTCTTATGTAGTTGATGATACCTTGATCGATTTTGTCTCCTGCAACACGGATAGATTTGGAAAGTACCAAGCCACCGAGTGAGACAACACCGATCTCTGTCGTACCCCCACCAATGTCAACCACGAGGTTTCCTTGAGGATCACGGATATCAACTCCAGCCCCAATTGCTGCTGCCATAGGCTCCTCGATGAGAAAAACCTCTCTAGCACCTGCACTCATGGCAGATTCGCGAACCGCTTTTCTCTCAACCTGTGTGAGTCCGTAAGGTACACAAATGATGATGCGAGGGGAGATAAGGGAGCTTCTTCCGTGCGCTTTTTCAATAAACTTACGGATCATCTTCTCTGTCATATCAAAATCAGCAATAACACCATCTTTCATAGGGCGGATAGCCTTTATGTTTCCAGGGGTTTTTCCAACCATCTCTTTAGCTTCATGCCCAACAACAAGTACTTTGCTTTGCCCATACTTTTCAGTTTTAACAGCAACCACCGATGGTTCGTTGATGATGATCCCGCGACCTTTGGCGATAACGATTGTATTTGCCGTTCCAAGGTCGATCGAGAGATCGTTAGAAAAAAGTCCTATAAGTTTGTTAAAAATCATACCCCTACCTTATGCTGGAATTTGCGTTGTTTTTTTGATATACGCAGGTTCTGTGCCATCTTCGATCACCTCTTTGGTGATGAGGATCTCATACCCTTTGTATTCTGGAAGTTCGTACATAATGTCGATCATCGCTTCTTCAAGAATTGCTCTAAGTCCCCTGGCACCTGTTTTGCGTTTGATCGCTTTTTGTGCGATCGCTCTTAGTGCATCCTCTTCAAAAGTAAGCTCAACATCATCGATGCTAAAGAGTTTTGTGTACTGTTTGATGAGTGAGTTTTTCGGCTCTGTGAGGATCCTTACCATCTCATCCTCACTGATCTCATTGAGTGAAGCGATAATTGGCAGACGCCCTACAAGCTCGGGGATAAGCCCGTAATGTACCAGATCTTCTGGCTCTACCATATCAAACGTCGGTTTTTTCTCATCTTTTGTTTTTTTGTCATGTCCAAAACCAAGAATATTTTCCCCCTGTTTACGCTTAAGGATCTCTTCTAGCCCATCAAAAGCACCGCCGCAGATAAAGAGGATGTTGGTTGTATCGATCGTTGTGAACTCTTGATTTGGGTGTTTTCTGCCACCTTTTGGCGGGATGTTGACCTGTGAGCCTTCAATGATCTTAAGGAGTGCTTGTTGCACACCTTCACCACTGACATCACGGGTTATGGAGCGGTTTTCACTCATGCGAGAGACTTTGTCCACTTCATCTAAGAAGATGATCCCTTTTTGCGCTCGCTCCACATCACCGTCAGCCGCTTGGATCAGTTTTGTTAAGATATTTTCCACATCTTCCCCCACATAACCCGCTTCTGTAAGACTTGTTGCATCAGCAATGGCGATGGGAACATTAAGCACCCTTGCAATCGTTTGCGCCATTAAAGTTTTACCGCTTCCCGTTGGACCAATGAGCAAGATATTTGACTTGGCAATCTCGGTATCATCATCAACTTGTGTATGTTTAAAAATTCGTTTATAGTGGTTATAAACTGCAACACTTAAAAGTTTTCTTGCACGCTCTTGACCGATGATATAATCACCCAAGAAGTTATTAAGCTCTTTTGGTGTCATCAGTTTATTGACATGCTCCATTAAAGCATCACTATTTGGGTTTTTGGCTATCTCTTTTTCATCACCAAACATGATCTTATAAGCCGAGATGACACAGTTTTTACAGATGTAAACACCATTACCGGCAATGAGTGGATTGGTTTCGCTTTCACTTGCGTCACAAAAGCTACAATGTCTATGAATCATTGTCTAATTTCCTTTCAAACGGAATACCCCGTTTTGTTTTGATCACAAAGTTGCAAAGATCACTCACATAGTGGTTGTCTGTACTTTCTAACAGTTCACCTGCAACATCTTTGAGTGGTTTGCCCGATTCAAAAAGCTCTCTATAAGCAGATTTAAGTGCATTGATGTCATTGCGATTGATGTGGCGTCTAAGTCCCGTTAAGTTAAGACCGCGAAGTACGGCACGATTGCCTTCTGCCATACAAAACGGTGGTAGATCTTGTGCGAGTGCAGAAGCACCTGCTACCATCGCATAATCGCCAATATGAACAAACTGATGGATCGGTGTCATACCACCAATGACGACATAATCACCCACTTCCACATGCCCCGCTAATGTTGCAGCATTTGCCAAGATGCAGTGATTGCCGATAATAACATCATGCCCCAGATGTACATACCCCATAAAAAGGTTGTGGTTTCCGATGATTGTCTTACCACCACCACCTTTGGTTCCAGGATTAAAAAGTGTGAACTCTCTGATTTTGTTGTTATCACCAATGATTAGCTCAACATCTTCACCGTCAAACTTTAAATCTTGAGGGATCGAACCAATGACCGCATGGGAAAAGATCTTATTGTTTTTACCAATGGTTGTTTTACCGTAGATAGATGCACCTTGGGCGATCTTTGTGCCATCGCCAATAACTGCCTGAGCCGAGATATGGCAAAAGGCACCGATCTCAACATCTTTACCGATAATCGCACCATCCTCGATAACTGCGAGTTTAGATATATTACTCAAAAAAGATCCTTATTTATCCACGATCATCGCTTTGAGTTCTGCTTCACTTGCAAGAACATCATCGACATACGCTTCACCTTTAAGCATCCAGATGGCACCCTTGTGTTTAATAACTGAAACTCTATACTCTAGTCTGTCGCCAGGTCTCACAGGGTTTCTAAACTTTGCTTTGTCGATACTCATGAAGTAAACAACCTTGTTTCTTACTTCCTCATCACTTAAGTCATCCATACTTTTAAATGCAAGGATACCACCGGCTTGCGCCATACCCTCTAGGATCATAACACCCGGATAGATTGGATGACCGGGAAAGTGTCCTTCAAACACCGGCTCGCTAATCGATACATTTTTATAAGCTGTGAGTGACTCGTTTTTTACAATCTCTGTGACTCGATCAACAAGTAAAAAAGGGTAGCGGTGTGGTAAAATCTCTTGAATCTGCATAACATCCAAAGTCATAATATATTGCCTTCAAATTAATATTTTGGGGGCATTCTAGCGAAAAATTTATTATATTATGATTAGTTTTTCTTTTGTGTCTTCGTAGGCTTTTGCATCAAGAGTGATTGAAAGCTTACCCGTAGGGATCGTATCAACTATAAATATCGGGCTAAGATCATACGCTTCACCGGTTATATTTTGGCGAAACTGTATCTCTTTTTCAATGTCGATCGGATGAAAGATAAGCTCCTGAACAGTTTTGAATTGGGTGTTGTTTTGCTTGTTGAAATATGCAAGGGTTATAAATTTAATCTCATCTCTATTGAAATAGTGTAGATAATGTACCTCGTATTCGATACGTCCCTGCACCTTTTTTCGAGGTAAAGTGGAATAGTGCAACGCATAAGCAGGGATATTTTCTTTTTTACATGTAACGCTGCAAAAAAATTGTCGGTAGTTAAGAAACTTCTGTTTGGTGATGCGGTACTCTTTGGACTCATCTTCAAGCTCTATTCTGTGTTCATACATCGCAAGACGCTCTTCGATCGATGCTGGTAAAATCTGCCCTGAGATAGGGCTAAACATCTCATCCATCAGTTTGTTTTGTCGTTCTCGCTGCATCGTTAAACCATAAAGGCAGCCGCAGTAGTCTTGGCGGTAAAGCTGCTGCTCTTTGGTAACACGGCTTTGATCTTGTGTACCACCGCCACTGCGATAATCAACCGCTATAAACTCCACACCATGCTTTTTGTAAAAATCTTCACCGACACGCTTGAGTTGCTCTTGCGATTTGAGGGGACTGACAAGTAGGGTCGTGGTGATTTTTTTCTCGCCTAGTTCGAGTGCCTTTTTCGCACTTGTGATAAAGCGTTTATCAAAACAAACTTCACACCTTGCAGCTTTTTCCGGCTCTTTTTCAAGTCCACGCACCGCATCGATCCACGCTTCAAAATCGTACTCACCTTCAATTAACTCAATCCCAAGTTTTTTACAGCTTCGCGCCACATCAAGGTAGCGTAAGCGATACTCAGAGTAGGGGTGTATGTTAGGATCGTAAAAAAAACCGGTCAATTTTTCTTCTGGAAAATCGTTTTGAAGTTTTTCGAGAAAAAAGTGTGAATCGACACTGCAACAGATGTGAACTAAGATGGTGAGCCCTTACGCTTTTTCTTTAAAAATCTCGATCGAGTCGATTGTATCTTGCATCTCAATACTGTCAAGTACTGCCATAGACGCAGCGTCATCTGCTTCGATCCCGCCAAAAACAGTATGAACACCATCAAGGTGTGGACAAGGTACAAAACAGATAAAGAATTGACTACCACCTGTATTTGGTCCAGCATGAGCCATAGAGAGTGTCCCTTTGATATGTTTGTGTGTGTTTTTGTCAGTCTCACACGCAATCGCCCAGTCCGGTCCACCTGTACCTGTTCCGTGTGGACATCCACCTTGTGCCATAAATCCAGGGATCACACGGTGAAAGTTTAAGTTGTTATAAAAACCGGTATTTGCCAAGTGTGCAAAGTTTGCTACAGTGTTTGGTGTTTCTTCAGGGTAAAGCTTGATCCACATCACACCTTTATTGGTCGTTACCTTTGCCCATGGATATTCATTTACATTTGTTAAATCGTACTCTTTGAGTTTTCTCCCAAACATTTTTGTATCCTTATTTTTTTGAAATTATATTACATTAAAACTAAAAGAAAACATTGATTTTAGATTTGATACAATCTACCAAGTTAATTCAAAAAAGGAATTGTGATGTCAAAACCTGTATTTAAACCCAATAAAGAGTTTGCAAAAAACGCAAGAATAAAAAATATGTGTGAATATCAGGAGCTTCAAGATGAAGCTATGGAAGATTATGAGGGGTTTTGGGGGAGATTTGCCAAAGAGAAGATCGATTGGATTGAACCTTTTGAAAGTGTGTTGGATGAATCAAATTTCCCATTTGTCAAATGGTTTAGCGGTGGAAAACTTAATGTTGCCGCGCAGTGTATCGACAGACATTTAGAGAGTCGTAAAAACAAAGCAGCAATCATCTTTGAAGGAGATCGTGGCGATAAACAGATTATCACTTATTTGGAACTTTACTACCAAGTCAATAAGTTTGCCAACCTTTTAAAAGAGGATTTTGGTGTTCAAAAAGGTGATCGTGTTGTTATCTATATGCCGATGATCCCAGAAGCTGCTTTTGCGATGCTTGCATGTGCAAGAATTGGTGCGATCCACTCTATCGTTTTTGGTGGATTCTCTGCTGAGGCACTAAGAGACAGGATCGAAGATGCCGAAGCAAAGGTAGTGATCACTGCCGATGGAGCATACAGAAAAACAAAACCGTATATGCTCAAACCTGTGGTTGATGCTGCACTTGAAGGGTGCAGTGTGGTTGAGAAGGTACTTGTGGTTGAGAGAAACAATGAGGATGTGACTTGGGTAGCTGGGCGCGATTACTCTTACAATAAACTTATCAAAGATAAATCTGCTGTGTGTGAAGCTGAGGCGATGGAGAGTGAAGATCCACTCTTTTTGCTCTACACATCAGGATCAACCGGTAAACCAAAAGGGGTACAACACAACCAAGCGGGTTATATCCTCTGGGCACAGATGACGATGGAGTGGGTGTTTGATGTTAAAGAGAACGATACCTACTGGTGTACGGCAGATATTGGCTGGATCACAGGGCATACCTACATCGTTTACGGTCCACTTGCGATGGGTGCAACAACAATGATGTTTGAGGGGGTTATCACCTACCCTAATGCCGGGCGACCTTGGAAGATGGTTGAGGAGTATAAGATCAATCAGTTCTACACAGCACCTACTGCTATTAGAGTGTTGCATAAAACGGGTGAGGATGAGCCGAAAAAGTATGATATCTCAAGTCTTAAAGTGCTTGGAACGGTTGGTGAGCCGATCGATCCACCGGCGTGGAGATGGTACTACGAGGAGGTTGGACAAAGCAGATGTGCGATTGTTGATACTTATTGGCAGACAGAAACGGGTGGACATATTGTCTCACCACTTCCGGGTGCTACACCGATCAAACCTGCATGTGCGACACTGCCACTTCCTGGAATTATGGGTGAGATTTTAGATCCCAAAACGGGAGAGAGAGTTGGCGTGGATGAGAAAGGTTACATGTGTGTGACAAAACCTTGGCCGTCGATGATTCGCGGTGTTTGGGGAGATCCTGACAGATTTATCAAGTCGTATTTTGGCGATATAAAAAAAGATGGTAAGCCGGTTTACTTTACAGGAGATGGCGCTGTTTATGATGCAGATGGCTACATCACAATTACAGGACGAACCGACGATGTTATCAATGTAAGTGGGCACAGAATGGGTACAGCTGAAGTTGAAGCAGCGATCAAAAAACATCCAAATGTGGCTGAAGTGGCAGTTATTGGAAAACCACATGAGATCAAAGGTGAGGGGATCTTCGCCTATGTTGTACTTAAATCCGATGATGGTGTTGCCGATGAAGTTGAAGAGGTTAAGGCTATCAATAATGTGATCAAACAAGAGATCGGTAACATCGCAATATGTGACGATATTATTTTTGTTCCAGGGTTACCAAAAACCCGCTCAGGTAAGATTATGCGTCGTATCCTTCGTGCTATTGCCAAAAGTGAAGCAATTACACAAGATACTTCAACACTTGAAGATCCTTCAGTAGTAGAAAAAATCGAAGCGATGGTTAAGTCTAAATAAGACTTAACCCCGTTGATGTTATAATTTCATAAAAAGAGTATATTATGGAATTATGCATCGCACTTGATTTACCCACAAAAGAAGAAAACCTCACCCTTGTCCAAAAGTTAAAAGATCATAATGTTTGGCTTAAAGTTGGTCTTAGAACCTACATCCGTGATGGTGAAGATTTTTTAACAGCACTCAAAGCAATCAACCCTCAATTTAAAATATTTTTAGATTTGAAGCTTTATGATATTCCAAATACCATGGCTGATGCAGCTGAATCGATCATGGGGCTTGGTGTCGATATGTTTAATATCCATGCAAGTGCAGGGCGCAGAGCGATGCAAACTGTGATGCAGAGACTTGCAAAATATGAAAAAAGACCGATTGTTTTAGCTGTTACAGCACTTACCTCTTTTAGCGAAGAGGAGTTTGCGGCTGTATATGAAAAAGATATTGAGACAAAAGCGGATCAGTTCGCCAAAGATGCTTATGAGTGTGGGCTTGATGGTGTGGTGTGCAGTGCTTTTGAAAGTGCATCTATCAAAAGTGTTGCATCTAACGACTTTATGACACTCACTCCAGGGATTAGACCTTTTGGTGAGGATGCGGGTGATCAAAAAAGGGTTGCAGATGTAGCGTATGCAAAAAGTGTCAAAGTGGACTTTATCGTTGTGGGGCGTCCGGTGTATCAGTCTGATGATCCAGCAGGAGTTGTAGAGAGAATTTTAAAGCAACTTTGATAACTTCTTTGCCTTTAAGCAAATTATTATTAAAAGGCTATTATAATTTCAGCCTCTTAACTCGGAGAAGTGGGTGAGTGGCTGAAACCACACCCCTGCTAAGGGTGCGTACCTTTGCGGGTACCGAGGGTTCGAATCCCTCCTTCTCCACCACGAAGACCGAAATTTAGGGGTTTTCAAGCCTTCAAGAAAAGAGTAAAAATTCCC
>VCAY01000047.1 GCA_013607635.1 Campylobacterota bacterium | reverse complement strand
ATAGTAATAAATTAACTTTTGTTTTTATCTATAACATCTTTAGCGCTTTTAATAGCACTACCCAAAGCGCTTTTTGCTACAATGAGTGCCTCTTTTCCTATCCTTTTTGCTTCTTGTGCTTTTTGGGAATGTATAGCGGAATCTGCTTTTTTGACTGCAATCTTTGCAAAATTTGCAAATTTTTTCTTCATCACCTCCGCCGTCTCTTTAGATGCTACTATCAGCTCCTCAAGGTCGTATTTCATCCCTTGGTCGATATCGATTAAAGTGGTGTAGATTACAGATGAGCTTTGGGAAGCCTGCTGGATAATCACTTGGTTAAAAAGGGTGTCGGTTTGGTTGAGATCTTCCATAATGGTATCGTAATCTTCGATAAGGATATGTTTTGCCTCAATTGGCATATAAGCCAACCTTTTTTTGAATCTGTGGATCGATTGAAGCAGACCTGAGTGCATCCCTTTGATAGCTGTGTTTAAGATATGTTTTGCTTTATTTGGCTGCGCTTCAGCTATCTCAATGGCAGTAGCGAGAATGGTTGAGAGTATCTTTCTGATGCGAATAGTGTTGAGCGGACCCTCTTTGATCGATTCAAAAGTGATCTCTTTGAGTGTTTCCGTTAAAGATTCATCATATTCGTCACCCTCCTCATTTTCCCGTTCTAAAGCCGTAATGATGGAGGACTCTACAATTTCGCTGAGGATATCGTAAAGATCGATCGACTGGAGTTTGATCTGGTGGAGCTTGACTATGGCTGTGGGATTGTCTTGCAGTTTCTCCTCCATTGCGTGGAAGATGGCGTATTTTTGCTCCTGGAGCTCATCCGATTTTTTCTCAATATTGCGCTCAATCTCCTCTTTTTGCTCAAGAAGTTTCTTAAGTGAGTTTTTGACTCTTTGTGTATTGTCATCGATGATCATCTCTATATTTGAGTGCAACTCATCTGGAGTCACGGTTTGAAAATCAACCTGTGAAAGTGTTTGCTCTATCTGTTTTTGAAGTTTCTTTGTCATTGTGCATCCCTTTTAAAGCACCATCTTGATATTTTGGTGTGCTTTGAGTGCATCGTAGATAAATTGCCTATCCTCCTCGTTGTGAACAAGCAGATCAAGGTTCATGCTCACATATTTTCCCGTTTTTGAGTTATTGGAGTGTGTCAGTTTGTGTTCACGCTCGCTGATGACATCTCTAACAGCTTGCTGTAAAGCCTCTTTTTGTGATGCTATCACTTTGTAGCACCAGTTACACGGATACTCAAGTTCTAGTTTTCTATCTTCAAGTTTATCGTTTAAAGTCTCCACTTTTACCTCCCGATTTCTCTTTAAGTTGTACATTACGAATGATCATCCCCTTATCGATCGCCTTGACCATATCGTAGATGGTAAGCAGTCCGATTGATGTACCGGTAAGCGCTTCCATCTCGACCCCGGTTTGCCCTTTGAGTTTGGCTGTGACATAGAGTTTAAAGCCCGGAAGTTCAGGAAGCTCTTCAATATCGCAGTTGATACCGCTGAGGTTAAGCGGGTGACACATCGGGATCAGCTCGCTTGTTTTTTTCACTCCCATGATCGCAGCGATCACCGCTGTTTGGATCACCGGTCCTTTTTTAGCTTTTTCATTCACGATAGCATCGTAAGCCTCTTGGCTCATCTGTATAATACCGCTGGCAACAGCAACCCTTGTGGTTTCATTTTTCTCACTCACATCGACCATTTTCGGTCTTTGATTCTCATCTAAATGTGTTAAATTCATTGGTAGCTTTCTTCGATATTTTTTACAATTATATCAAAGAATTTGTAACGCTTGTTGATATTGCTCTTTATCGTTAAGATTAAAAAAGGCTTTGGTATCGTTATAGGGTATAAAATTTGTTGCAGACTCATGTAGCAGTTGTCCAAGTTTATGAACATTTTTTTTCTCCATCTGAAGAAACCTCTCAAGTATGCTTCGATGGTAGATGCCACAAAGTGGTTGCGGTTTTTGCTCATACATAGCGACCGTGGCATCGTAGATTTCGCTGTCGTTTTTTATCAGTGAAGCAATGATCTCTTTGGAGACAAAAGGGGTGTCAACACTCATGGCAAAGAATTTTGTTGCATGTAACGTCTCAAATACAGAGACAAAACCAGCTGTAGGAGCGTAGATCTGTTTGTTTTGATCCTCTATAAAGTTGGCATCGAAATTGAACTTTGTTTTATCTTTGCAAGATATAAAGAGTGTTTCAAAAAGTTTTGAGAGTTTATCGAGTTGAAATTGGATGAGGGTATCAAAACTACCAAATGGAAGAAGCGCTTTGTCTTCTCCCATTCGTGAGCTTTTGCCACCTGCAAAGATGACGCAGGGGATAGTGTGCATTTAGTGGCGCGTAAGAGTCGCTTCGATTCTTCTGTTTTGAGCACGACCCTCTGATGTTGCGTTATCAGCTATAGGGTTTGCTTCACCCAGACCCTCATAGCTAAGTTGTGCAGCATTAACACCTCTTGCTACAAGTGCCTCAACAACCGCTTTGGCTCTTTTTTCTGAGAGTTTTTGGTTATATGCAGCAGAGCCACGACTATCGGTATAGTCTATAATTTTAGCGCTATAGTTTGTATAGTTTTTTAAAAATGACGCATACTGATCAAGCTCTTCATTTGATCCTGGTTTAATTGCAGCAGAATTGTTTTCAAAATTGATAGCAAGTTTTACCGTTTTTGGACATCCGTCATTGTTGACCTCTGCACCTGCAGGTGTGTTTGGACAGATATCATTTGCATTGAGAACACCATCTTTGTCTGTATCGATGTCACATCCAGTTGGATCTACTTCTGCACCAAGTTCAGTATTTGGGCATTTGTCGTTGTTATCGATCACGCCATCTTTGTCGCTGTCAAGTGCACAACCGTTGGCATCAACCATCACACCCTCAGCAGTTGTAGGGCACTGATCGAGAGAGTTTTTCACACCATCTTTATCATCATCAAGGGTAACAACGGCTACTGTAGCTACCGGTTTAGATTTCAGTTTTGGTTTTGCAACTGGCTTAGGTTTTGGTTTTGATTCTGCTTTTGGTTGTGCAGCCTCTCCAAACGCAAAAGTAAGCCCTACCATGGCAATGAGATTGTTATCAACTCTTTTATTCTGGATTCCTGTAAGCTTTGCCATATAGATCGCTTCAGCTTTAAGAGCTACAGCCTCGCTCAATGTATATTTTACACCTGTACCAGCATCCAAAAAGAAACCATCATCGTTTCTTGCAGTTTCATTATTCACACCTTCAATCCCAACACCCGCTTTTACAAAAGGTGTGAGTGTATTTGAACTTTCAAAGGTATAAACACCGTTAAACATACCGCGAGTGATGGCAGTATCTTTTGGGTTCGTGCCATCATACTTCGCTTTTGGTGAGTAAAGGATCGAAAACTCAGGTGAGATTTCGTATTTGTATTCATTTGCAGACGCTAGTGTTGCAAATAAAGCTGGAATAAGTAGTAGTTTTTTCATTGAGTTTTTAAAATTATCCATATTATACCATAAATTTATCTTGGATCGGTAATATACCCTGTAATTGCTGAAGCAGCAGCAACTGCAGAGCTCGCTAAATAGACTTTTGAGCTTCTTGAACCCATACGGCCGACAAAGTTTCTGTTTGTTGTTGAGATTGCAACCTCGCCATCGCCAAGTATCCCCATATATCCACCAAGACATGCACCACAAGTTGGGTTACTCACAACGCCACCCGCATCAACGATAATGTCGATATATCCTAGTTTTGTTGCTTCTCTTAAGATCTTTTGTGTTCCAGGTGTAACAATAAGGCGCACATCTTCATGCACTTTTTTGTCTTTAAGGATCTCAGCCGCTACGGCAAGGTCAGCCAAGCGACCGTTGGTACATGAGCCGATAAACGCCTGATCAACTTTGATCTTGTCTGCCACAGCCTGCACCACAGAGTGACCGTTTGACGGCAGGAATGGGTAAGCGATCACCGGATCGAGTTTGTCCACTTCGATGTTGAGCTCCATACAATACGTTGCATCGGCATCAGAGTAGTGGATCTTTGGCTCACGTGCGAGCTCTTTGTCTGTTAGGAACTCTTTGGTGATAGCATCATAAGCAACGATTCCACTTTTTGCACCCGCTTCGATCGCCATGTTACACATAGAAAATCTGTCATCCATGGTAAGGTGCTCGATGGTTGAGCCTGTAAACTCCAAAGTTTTATAAAGCGCACCATCAACCCCGATCATACGGATAATCTCTAAGATGATATCTTTTCCTGTGGTGCATTTACCCGGTTTACCGCTGAGGTTGACTTTGATACTCTCAGGTACTTTAAACCAGTTGCCACCCGTGATCATCGCAAAAGCCAAGTCGGTTGAACCCATACCGGTTGCAAACGCTCCAAGTGCGCCGTGTGTACAGGTGTGGCTGTCTGCACCGATGATCACATCACCCACAACCACAAGCCCCTTCTCAGGTAAAAGAGCATGCTCAATCCCCATATCTTTTTCATCAAAAAAGTTTTTGAGTTTGTGTTTTTTGGCAAAATCTCTTGAGATTCTTGCTTGATTTGCCGAAGCGATATCTTTAGCTGGGATGAAGTGATCAAGCACGATCGAGAACCCATCGGGGTTTGCCAGCTCTTTTGCGCCGCTCTCCTCAAATGCTTTAATAGAGATAGGTGTGGTGATATCGTTACCGATCACCATATCGATCGGTGAGCGAACAATCTCGCCGGCATACACCTTTTTGCCGACATGCTCGGAAAATATTTTTTCAGTTATGGTCTGACCCATGATAAGCCTTATAAGTATGAAATAATGGCGCGATTATACCATATTGTTTCAAAGTACCAAAAAGATTGTTCAAATTGCATACTGTTGTAATCCTTAAGTCAAACAAAGCATAAGTTTTCATTAAGCAAATCATAATCATAAAGCTATTATTATGTCAAAACTAAAACAAGACAAAAATTGTCTTATTTGAAAAACCTAAAATTATTGAGGTAAAAAATGCAAGTATATTTAGATAATAACGCAACAACGATGACCGATCCAAAAGTTGTCGAAGCGATGATGCCATACTTCAGTGAAGTTTACGGAAACCCAAACTCACTCCATAAGTTTGGTACAGCTTCACATCCGGCTTTGCAAAAAGCACTCGATCAGGTTTATACTGCGATCAATGCAAGTGATAACGATGATATCATCTTCACTTCGTGTGCAACAGAGTCAAACAACTGGGTACTCAAATCTGTATGGATCGACAAGATCGTCAATGGTGATAAAAACCATATTGTTACAACTGAGGTGGAGCACCCTTCCATCCTCTCTACATGTAGATTTTTAGAAGATCAGGGGGTAAAAGTAACCTACCTTCCGGTAAATGAGAAGGGGATCGTTGAAGCACATACGGTAAAAAGCTTCATTACAGACAAAACAGCACTTGTTTCAGTGATGTGGGCAAATAACGAAACAGGGATGATTTTCCCGATCGAAGAGATTGGTGCGATCTGTAAGGAAAAAGGGGTGCTTTTTCACACAGACGGCGTGCAAGCGGTTGGAAAGATCCCTGTCGATGTACAAAAAGTGGATGTTGATTTTATGTCGTTTTCTGCACACAAATTCCATGGTCCAAAAGGGGTAGGGGGGCTTTACATTAAAGACTCTCAGCCACTCACACCACATTTTCACGGTGGTGAGCACATGGGTGGTCGCCGCTCCGGTACACTCAATGTGCCTGGCATTGTTGGTATGGGTGAGGCGATCGAGCTAGCAACGAAAGATATTGAGAGCACTATGGTAAAAGTAAGAGAAAAAAGAGATCGCCTTGAAGATGCTCTTTTAGAGATCATTCCAGATACTTTTGTGGTTGGAAGCAGAGACAAAAGAACACCAAATACGATGCTGATCTCAATCCGCGGTGTTGAGGGTGAAGGGATGCTTTGGGATCTTAATAGGTACGATATCGGCGCATCAACAGGTTCGGCATGTGCATCAGAAGATCTTGAAGCAAATACGGTTATGCTGGCAATCGGCGCTGATCATGAGCTCGCTCACACGGGGATTCGTCTCTCACTTTCAAGGTTTACAACTGATGCAGAGATCGATTACACTATAGAGCATTTTAGACAAGCGGTTGAGAGACTCAGAAGTATCTCAAGCTCATACGCAAAAGTACAGCCAACTCCAGGTGGTGAAGCGGGTGAATGCTATATGCCGCACCACATGGCACACTAATGAGATGATTTTAAAAAAAGGAAACAATGATGGCAAAAAATGATTTGATCGGTGGATCTCTTTGGGATGAGTATTCACAAAAAGTACAAGATTTGATGAACAACCCAAAAAACCAAGGGGAGATCACGGAGGAACAGGCACAAAAAAACGGGCATAAGCTGATCGTTGCTGATTTTGGTGCAGAGAGCTGTGGTGATGCGGTAAGACTTTACTGGGAGGTTGATCCCGAAACTGACAAAATTGTCGATGCGAAGTTTAAATCTTTTGGATGTGGTACAGCGATCGCAAGTAGTGACATGATGGTTGAGCTTTGTAAAGGCAAGACAGTTGATGAAGCGGTGAAGATCACTAACCTTGATGTTGAGATGGCATTGCGTGACAACCCTGAAACCCCTGCAGTTCCACCTCAAAAGATGCACTGCTCCGTTATGGCGTATGATGTTATCAAAAAAGCGGCTGGACTTTACAAAGGTGTTGATGCTGAGAGTTTTGAAGAGGAGATCATTGTTTGTGAATGTGCGCGTGTTTCACTTGCAACTTTAAAAGAGGTGATCAAGCTTAACGATCTAAAAACGATCGAAGAGATCACAGACTATACCAAAGCGGGTGGTTTTTGTAAATCTTGTATCAAGCCTGGTGGACATGAGGAGCGTGAGTACTACCTTGTAGATATCCTTGCAGATACTCGTAAAGAGATGGATGAAGAGAAGATGAAAGCAGCTGCAGATGCTTCACTAAGTGGCAATGCAAACTTTGAAGAGATGACGCTAGTGCAGCAGATCAAAGCGGTTGATGCGATCATCGATGAAAATATCCGTCAATTCCTTGTGATGGATGGTGGTGATATGGAGATTATCGACATCAAGAAAAACGATCCGTTTATCGATATCTATATCCGCTATCTTGGTGCTTGTAGCGGTTGTGCTTCAAGTGCAACAGGTACACTTTATGCGATTGAGAGTAGTTTAAAAGAGAAACTCTCAGACAAGATCCGCGTTTTACCTATCTAAAAACAACACTTACTTTTGTGCCTTGGTGTTCTTGTGAATCGATCTCGATGGTGTAGCCATACTCATCGATGATCTGTTTCACAATGCTCAGCCCCACGCCAAAACCTCCGCCATAATCACTCGCGCGCACAAAGCGCTTGAAAATCAGATGCAGTTTCTCTTTGGCTATCCCTATCCCCTCATCTTCGATGGTGAGTTTTTCTTGCGATAGAGTGATGCTGATGCGGGAGCTTTGGTGGGAATATTTGATCGCATTGCCAAGGATATTGCTGACGATCATTTTTGCTTTTGTGGGTGCGATATGGAGGGTGCAAGCTTGAAGTTTTGTTGTAAGTGTGATATTTTTTCGCTCAAGTAGTTCTGCGGTGTACTCGATCTGCTCTGTGATTATCTTGGCGAGATCGATATCCTCTTTTGGTTCTTTGGTGTCGAAACTCACAAATGAGAGTGAAGCATAGATATCGTAGAGCTGTTTGGTACTGATAGAGATATTTTTGAGAGTTTTTTCATCACACTTTTCTTTGTTTTTAAGGCGTGAGACCGACATCATCAGTGCTGTGATGGGGGTATTTAACTCATGGGAGGTATCTTTGACAAAATCCTCGATCTCCTGCATCTTCTCTTTGATCGGTTTTAAAAAGATATAGGAGAGCACTACCGCTATAAAGATGATCAACACAGCAGTAACGACAACAGCATAAGCTATTTTATTTTTGATTTTTGCTACATTTGCTACACACTCATCACTCTGCACAACAACATATTCGATCCCAAGATGCCCTGTGGTTCGTTTGGAGATGAGAGTAAAAATCCCATCAGAGATATAAAAATCTTTTTCAAAAGTAATATCTTGCACAAGCATACCAGCCTGAACCCTTTTGCTACTGTCAAGCAGTGCAACTGCTGCTTTGTCAAACTTTTGCAATCTAAATGGCTTATGTCGCATTGCGGCACTGATAACTCTAGCACTTACAAGATCGGCGATATGGTTCATCTTGTAAAAATTGCGTTGCATCTCCATACTTACCTGAGAAGTATAGAACCAGTATGCTGCCAAAGAGAGAAAAACAAATGAACTAGTGAGATAAAGCGCTAAAAAGGAGTAAAACGATCGTTTGGCGAGCTTATTCATAAAGGTAGCCCTCACCTCGGATCGTTGTGATTTTCTCTTTACCTATCGCTTCACGAAGATCACGAATATGTGAGCGAAGCGTTGCCTCACTTGGCATAGTGTCGTAGTCCCAGATATTTTGCAAAAGCTCATCCGAGCTGATAACACGCTTTTTGTTGTTAAGAAAGTAGCGTAAAAGTGCACTGTTTTTTTGTCCGAGTTGGATTGTCTTGCCATTATTTTGGATAGTGTGTTGTGAAGCAAGAAATAAAACCCCGTCACCAAGATCGATTGCTGTATCGTTTTGTATATGAAATATCCGTTTAATGTTTTGAATCCGCAGATCAAGTTCTTCAAGTTCAAACGGTTTTTTAATATAATCGTGCGCCCCTGCATCAAAAGCGCGTTTGAGATGTTCAGTATCTGTGTAAGCTGTGATAAAGATCGTCGGTGTTGTCTCATTAAATTCTCGAAGCTCTTTGAGAAGCTCTAAGCCGTTTTGTCCGGCGACATTGATATCGAAGATAAAAAGATCATAACTTTGTGATGCTAACAAATTATTAACTTCGTCAGCATTGTAAGCATGATCAACATGGTACAACCCTTGTAAAAAGTCAATAAGAATATCTGAAAGTACAGGATCATCTTCCATAAGTAAGATACGCATACTGCTCCTTTGTTTCAAAGATTGTAGCAAATAATAAAAAATAAAAAAAGATAGGGGGTGTTATACTTGCAAAATGTAAATTTCAAATATAGAAATAATTTCATACACAACACAATCTAAAAGGTTTGGATTCAAGGTGTCAACGACTAA
>VCAY01000046.1 GCA_013607635.1 Campylobacterota bacterium | reverse complement strand
AAAGGAAAGAAGATGGCAAAACCAACCCCAACCAATCAGGAAAAAACACTTTCTGAAAATGAGTTTATCGTCTCCAAAACCGACACCAAAGGGAAGATCCTCTACGGCAACAAAACTTTTATCAAGATCTCAGGCTACGAAGAGCATGAACTCCTTGGTCAGCCCCACTCAATACTACGCCACCCCGACATGCCAAAAGCTGTTTTTAAACTGCTGTGGGACAGGATGCAAGCAAAACAGGAGATCTTTGCTTATGTAAAAAATATGTGTAAAGATGGAGCCTACTACTGGGTTTTTGCCAATGTCACCGTCACTCAAGATGCAAATGGCAATGTGGTTGACCTGCACTCGGTACAAAGAAAACCCTCGGCAAAGGCGATGGAAGTGATTCCCAATCTTTATGCCAAACTTTTAGCTGAAGAGAAACGCTCAGGGATGGAAGCATCGATCAAGATGCTTAACGATATTTTAAACGAAAAGGGGATGAGTTATGACGATTTTATCTTCAATCTACAGTACTAAACAATCACTTGCACTCTATGTGCTGCTCTTTGGGATCGCGATCTACGGTTTTGTCAGCGGTGCATACATCTTTGGTGGCATTGTTCTTGCAGCGACAATCCTCAGCACCTTTCTTTCCATGCTTGAGGGGGATGTGTGTGAAAAGATTTTTAACGACTCGCTTATCCGCCAGATTCGAGATATCTTGATCAAAGCGGGTAACGGGGAGCTTTCTCACCGCATCACACACATACCGGATGATCACACCATGCAGGGTGTTGCATGGGGGATTAATAACCTGCTTGATCAAACAGAGCAGTTTATGCGTGATATTGCTAGCTCTGTCAGTGCTGCCAATCAAGGACGCGGCAACCGACGTATCTTCCCTCATGGCTACAGGGGTAATTTTGCAGATGCGGTACCATCACTCAATGATGCTGTAGCTTCTATTCTTGATTCCTATGCAACTGCACAAAGATCAAAAATCTCCCAAGAGTTTAATGAAAATTCTCAAGGGGGGATCTCCAAGGGGTTAAGCATTATTCAAAGCGATATTGTTAACAATTTAGAATATATCATCAAAATCACCAAAAGCACCTCTGAGACTGCTGAAGACGCAACAAATTCACAAGCTGCTGTCGAAGAAACCACCCAAAAGCTACAGCAACTCATCGAGCTTATCACCAACTCCAACGAGGCGATCATCTCACTCAATGAGCGTACAAACGAGATCACAACCGTGCTTGATCTTATTAAAGATATTGCGGAGCAGATAAATCTGCTTGCTCTTAATGCCGCGATCGAAGCAGCACGAGCGGGTGAGCATGGGCGTGGATTTGCTGTTGTTGCCGATGAGGTAAGAAAACTCGCAGAGCGCACCCAAAAAGCAACCCAAGAGATCACCATCACCACCAACACCCTTAAACAAGAGGCAAACGAGATTCAGACAAACTCTGAAGAGGTGACACAGATCGCCATGAGCTCACAAGAGAATATAGAAACTTTCCACGAAACACTCTCAAGGTTTGCCGCCAATGCCAATACATCTGCACATCAAGCGCAGTATATCCATGATTATTTTTTCACAACACTTATCAAGGTTGATCATATCATCTACAAACATAAAGTTTATGCGACTCTCCTTGATGAAGCAAATGCAGATGCAATTGAGACGTTTGCTAATCATACACAGTGTAGATTAGGAAAATGGTACTATAATGAAGGAAAAGAGATCTTTAAAGATGTGCCATCGTATAAACTGATGGAAGAACCTCATCGTGCTGTACACACCAACGCTTTAACAGCACTTGAGTGTACCAAAACAAAAACATGTTTAACCACAAACAGAAAAGCGATTGTAAAAGCGATGGCAGCGATGGAGTCAGAAAGCTTCAAACTCTTTGATCTGTTCAAAAAAATAGTTGTCGAGAAAAACCAAGGGGTAGAGCTGTAATATTTACTAAATGTTAACTTATCACCTTTATAATTTTAGTATCTCAAATATGTTTCCCCCTTTCATATTCGAGTGTAAAGACTCCTAATAATTTTCAAACCGGTTGGTTTTTTCTTTATGCCAAGACACTTGGGTTCTCAATCAACGACGCAATCCAAAGCATAATCACATCCCCCGTGACTGCAAACCTTTGCTAAAAACATCATCAATCTCTTTTTGATACTTTGGATTACGTTTTATCAACTCCTGATCATAACGCAGTAGTATCTCTTTGGTGATGTTAGGATGGCGACATAAACGCACCATAATCTCTGAATAGTTATAAAAAGCGTTATCAAGGCGTATGCCATGTTTGGGAGGGATTTTTGGATATCTTTTTAACAGAGTATTGACCGCCTCTTCAAGTTGTTCGGATGTTGATTTTCGATCACGCACCACCCGCATAATCTGTTCAAAGCTCATCATCTTCGGCTTTGAAGCCTTTTCTTTGATCGATATCTCTTGTTTTTTAGACTTGTACAACAAAAGCATTACCAAAATACCAAGCAAAGCAACAAGACCGACAAGCGATTTAACAATCAATACTATATCCAAACTCTTAACCTTTTTTAAACTAGATTATAATAACTTATAGATGAAATAGCTCTTAAAAGGGGTTTGCCATGGCATAAGCGGGAAAACTGCTCCCTCGATGATACATGCAGCATTGAAAGATGAGATTGACTAAGAATCTTTGAAGATAGTTTTGTATTTACACAAAATCTTTTGCAATTGCATAAAACTAAGCTCTCCAACATGACGGTACACCTCTTTGCCATTACCATCAAAGATGATCTGTGTCGGAATAACCATCAGATTTAGATGCTCTAAAAACTCTCTGTCGCTATCGATATTAATATAAAAGATCTTCACATTTGGAAATTTTTGCTTGAGATTGTAGAGAATTTCACCCATCTCTAAACACGGCTTGCAATGCTCACTGCCAATCTCTAAAAAAACAGGACTCCCCATCCCTATGGAGATTTTAGCAAAATTATATGCCGTTGGAGAGAGTCTGTTTTGACCCCAAACAAAATGAACCAACATAACAAGAACAACAATACCTCTACGCATCAGCTATAACCTAAAAATTGTAGTTGTCAAGCATCTGCACAACCTCTTCATAGGTCATGGAACCAAGGTGGCGATACACCTCAAAGCCGTTTTTGTCATAGATAATCTGCGTAGGGATAGCTACAATTCTAAGTTTTTTCATCATAGCGCGATCTTTGTCAATATTGACATAAAACAGATGAGCACTAGGGTAATGTTTTTTGAGCTTAGACATAATCTGCACCATCAAAAAATATTGAAGGGGGGGGATAATGTTACTCCTGCTTCAAAGAACCTAGAGCTAGGAATTATTTGGGATTTTGTTACATATTGTTTACTTTTTATCTATACAATAACCTACAAAAATAACATAGGGCACCCCTATAGAATAAGGAATGATTATGGGACTATACGATCGTGATTATGCGCGAGAGCAGAGTTCTTTCGCTTATGGAGCACCTAGTCGCTCAGAAGCGCAGATTGTATCGTTTGTAAAAGAAACATACAAACTTTTTGCTGCTTCGATGATGGCTGGTGCCGTTGGAGCTTATGTTGGTGTGCCACTTGCAGCATCTATTCATGCTATGTTTTGGCCACTCTTTTTCATAGAGATCGCATTGCTCATCGGTCTTCAATTTGTAAAAAACAAACCGGGTATCAACCTTATAGTGATGTTTGGTTTTGTTTTTATGACAGGTTTGATGCTAGCACCTTTGCTTGCTTACACACTTGGTCTTAGTGGTGGTGCGACCATCATTGGCAATGCATTTGCTATGACTGCGGTTGTGTTTGGTGCAATGAGTTTTTATGCCATTAAAACTACAAAAGATTTTACAGGTTATGGAAAACCTTTGATGATAGCGGTTTTAGTTATTGTTGGTTTTTCGATTCTTAATATTTTCCTTGGCAACCCAATGCTACATGTAATGCTCAGTGGTGCCGTGGTAATACTTTTTAGTATCTTGGTTGTCTTCGATACACAAAACATCATGCAAGGAGCTTACGAGACTCCGATCGATGGAGCGATTCAGCTTTATCTTGACTTTCTAAATATCTTTACTGCACTCTTGCAGCTTTTTGGTATCTTTGGAAGTGACGACTAACAGATCTCTTTCACCCGAACTTCTTCGGGTGATTGATGCTAACCTCAACCGTCTTAAAGAGGGTATCCGCGTTATTGAAGATATCATCCGCTACAAAGAAAACAACAAACAACTAGCAAAAAAACTCAAATCACTACGCCACCTGGCAAAAATAGACGATATAAAAGAGCTTCTAGTACATCGAGACAGTATCAATGATGTCTTACGCCCTTCAACTTCAAGCGAACAACAAAGAGAAAATCTTGAGAGCATCATCATCGCCAACATCAAAAGAGCGCAAGAGAGTGCAAGAGTTTTGGAGGAGCTTTACAAGCTTGAAAGCATACAAAAAAGTGAAAACTTCAAAACGATCCGCTACGAACTCTATAATATAGAAAAAGAGATACTTTTAGCTCAAGAATAAAGAAAACAAACCTCAAACTCTAAATAGTTCACAGGATACTCTCGCATCAGTTGTTTTGTCTGTTTGTAGCTTAGAACATTGCGCGAACCGCTGACACCGCTTTTTTTGATATATTGAAAAATCTCTTTGGTGTTTGCAAACTCCAGTCTGTACTCCACTACCTCAAAATGAAGATCAAAATATCTTTTTTGCAGCTCGTAAAGCTTCTCTTTTGTGATAAGCAGTGGTGGCAAGGAAGCTGTTTTGTAAAGGGTTTGAAATGTTTTGGAGGTAAAAAGTGCCAAAGAGAGGGGGGTGTTGAACTTTTGCAGTTGTGAAAAAACCATCTCAAGATCTTGCGACCATTGCAGTGCTGAAGCGGAGAGGATCTGATCGAACTTTTGTGTTAACAACTGTTCATAAAGGAGTGGATCGTTAAAATCTCCGTGCATACATATAATGTTTGGAGCTTTTGGATGCAGCTGCAACATCCCCTCTGCCAGATCGACGCCTACAAACTTTTGATATTTCCAACCTATCCTTTTTACCAAAGCACCACTACCACATCCAAGATCTAATATCTTTTGTGGTGTGCCCTTTACATGAGAGAGCACTTTATCGGCCACCTGTTCTTGGATCACATTGTACTTGCCGTAATGCGTGGCGTATTTGGAGAACTGTGTCTGTGGTTTCATCGTCTATTGAGCAGCAGTGAAGCGACAAAGATCGCTATGACACATAAAACAATGGTCGCGCCTGAAGGTAAAGAGAGGTAGTATGAAACACTCATCCCCACAATCACACTCAGCAGCGCAAACACCAAAGCAAGTAAAAGTGTCTTTTTAAATCCAACTTTGTATTGTAAAGCTGCAACAGCAGGTATCACCATCAATGCACCAATAAGCAAACTTCCCACAACACGGATAGAGAGTGCGATAATGATTGCGATCACCGTGACCATCGCGAAATTAAGGATATTTACCTTGATGCCGCTAACCTTTGCCACCTCTTCGTCATACGCGATAAAATAGAGCTTGTTCGCAAAAAGGAGTAAAAATGCCAAGGCAAAACCGCCAAAGATGAGAATGGTGTAAAGGTCTTCATCGCTCACTGCCAAGATAGAGCCAAAAAGGTATGAAAACAGGGAGTTATTAAAGGAGTTACCTGCTGAGACGATGATCACCGAGAGCGCCAGCGCACCCGAAAGGATAATCGAGAGGATCGCATCGCAGTAGAGTGAAAAAGAGCTGCGCAGATACTCAATAAGCCACGCAAACGCTATCGCTACCGCTACTGCCATCCACAAAGGATTCAATCCAGCTACTAACCCCACAGCAACCCCGACAAGTGCGGAGTGTGCTAACGTTTCACTAATCATCGAGTAGCGACGCAACACAACAAAGGTGCCCCCAATCGATGCCAAAACAGCGATAAATACCCCCGCTATAAATGCCCGTTGCATAAAATCGTAACTTAGCATCTCCAACATCATCGCCTCCTAGTGCCCGTGCCTATGGTTATGCACGAGGTGTGCTTCTATGCCATAAAGCTCCGTCATCTCCTCACAAGAGAGTACTTGTTTTGGGTTATTGCAGATGGTTGCTTTTTGGTTGATGGTAAAGAGTCTGGCAATATCATCTGCAATCACTCCGATATCGTGCGTAATAAACAAAATCGTGAGCCCATCCTCTTTGTTGAGTTTTCTAAGTAGTTCATAAAAGCGCTGTTGCGATTTGACATCAACTCCGGTATTTGGCTCATCAAGGATAAGTATCTCCGGCGAGGATGCAAGAGCGCGGGCTATCATCACCCGCTGTCTCTGACCACCCGAAAGTGTTCCAACTAGTTGATCTTTAAGATCTAAAATATCCATCTTTGCCATCGCATCATCAACGATCTCGGCATCCTCGTCGTTAAACCTTGCAAAAACCCCTTTTTTTGCAATACATCCCATCTTCACAATATCTTCTACAGTTGCCGGAAAATTGATATCTGTCAGTGAGACACGCTGTGGCACATAGCCTATCTTATGCCACTGTTTGAATTTTTTTTGCTCTTTGCCGTAGATGCGGATCGCTCCGGAGGTTGGTTTTTCTAGTCCAAGCAAAAGGCGCATCAAAGTTGTCTTACCACCACCGTTTGGCCCTATGATGGCGATGTACTCCCCTTGAAATATCTGCAAAGAGATATTTTGCAAGATTGTATGATTACCCACTTTGAAACTAAGGTTTGCCACATCGAAGATGGGTACTTTGAATCTCATTGACACTCCAGTGCAGCTGCTAGCTTTTGGAGATTTTGCTTCATAATTGCGATATACCCCATCTTTTGTCCATTTTGTTTGGCGGTGATGTTGCCAAGGGGCTGGAGGGTATCGAGTGAGATGTTTACCTCATTTGCGATGCTTCGGATCTCTTTTTGGTTGGAAAAATCCTCTGCGAAGATGGTTTTGATCCCTTTTTGGCGTATCACATCAAAGATCTGCACCACATCTTGCGGTGTCGCTTGGGCTTGAGTTGAGAGTCCTGTGAGTGAGTGCACCTCAAAGCCGTATCTGTGTGCCAGATACCCAAAGGCGTTGTGTGTCACGACGATGGTGTCTTGTTTGCACGAAGAGAGTTTTTGTTGGTAAAGCTCATCGAGCTTTTGTAGTTTTTCGATGTAGCTTTGGGTATTTTTCTTGATCGCTTGTGCATCTTTGAGATAGACCTGTGCCAACTTTTGTGCGATAAAGCGAGTCATCGTCTGCATATTTTGAATATCGAGCCAATAGTGTGGATCATACGGCGCGTTATGGTGGTGATGCTCTTCGTGTTGCTCTTCATCCTCTTGCGCTTCTAGCAGATTAACTTGTTTGCTTAGATCAACCCCTACTGCATGTAACGCCATCTGATGTGTCCAAGGCTCAAGCACCTCTCCGCTGTAAAAAAAGAGAGCACTTCTCTCCAGCTGTACCATCGCTTTTGGTGATGGCTCAAACGAGTGGGGATCAACCCCAAAAGGTAAGATACAAACCACCTCTATATCAGGGGTAGCAATGTTTTTGACAATGTCGTAGATAGCAAAGTTACTCGCTGTAACCGTTGCGGTTTTTGGCTGCTGTGTTGTTGTTTGATTCAAAAGATAAAACAATCCAATCACAACCAAAAGCAGTGACGCTACAATCTTTAACTTTGACATAATCTTTTCCTATTTACAAGTTCTTTCAATGCTATTATACCATTTACAGCTTTTTTTGGGTATAATTCGCCACTTTTATTATTTTAGGGAAACAGATATGACAACCACTCTTTTACTTATCGTACAAATTGTTTTAGTGATCCTTTTGGTGATCGCTGTACTGCTTCAAAAGAGCTCAAGCATCGGTCTTGGTGCTTACAGTGGGTCAAATGACTCAGTATTTGGTGCAAAAGGGCCAAACAGTTTCTTGGCAAAAACCACTTTTACGCTTGGTCTTTTGTTTGTTATCAATACCATCGCACTTGGCTACATGTACTCAACTGCTGCTGCATCTTCGGTAGTTAATGAGATCGTTGTAGATACTGCTGTGGCTGCACCAGCAGTTACAACTGAAACAAATAGTTCAAAATAGGAGTTTTTATGTTAAATGAGATCTTTGAGAGTTGCGAGAAAAAGATGCAAGGGAGCATCGAGCACATGCAAAGAGAGTTTAAAACACTCAGAACAGGAAAAGTAAACACTGCTGTTTTAGACAACATCAAAATCGACTACTACGGTACACCAACGCCGCTCGATCAAGTAGGTTCTGTGATCGCTACTGATGCAACAACAATTGTAGTCAACCCTTGGGAGAAAAACCTTTTGGGTGACATTGAGAGTGCAATTGCTGCTGCAAATATCGGTGTCAATCCAAACAATGACGGTGAGCAGATCAAACTTTTCTTCCCACCTATGACAGTTGAGCAAAGACAAGAGACAGTGAAGCAAATGAAAGGGATGGGTGAGCAGGCGAAAGTTTCTGTAAGAAATGACAGACGTGATGCAAATGATAAGATCAAAAAGCTTGAAAAAGAGAAAGAGATCACACAAGATGAGTCAAAATCTGCGCAAGACAACATCCAAAAACTTACAGACAAGTACATCGCACAGATCGATGCAATCCTCAAAGACAAAGAAGCGGAGATATTAAAAGTATAATGAACATTCAACAAATTTATATGGATGCCAATGCTCTTTTAGAGGGGCATTTTAAGCTCAGTTCCGGTAATCACTCACAGTTTTATCTCCAATCTGCAAAGGTGCTAGAGGATCCAAAAACTGCAAAACTTCTAGCGGATGCTTTAGCAAAAGAGATCAAAGCAAGTGGGCTTGAAATAGATACCGTTTGTGCCCCTGCACTTGGTGGGCTTATCGCCGGATTTGCTTTGGCAACTGCACTTGATGTTCGCTCTATTTTTGCCGAGAGAGTTGATGGTGAGATGACGATTCGCCGTGGTTTTGAGATAAAACCGGGTGAAAAAGTGTTGATGTGTGAAGATATTATCACAACGGGCGGTTCAGCGATGGAAGCAGCCGCTGTTATTCAAGGGCTTGGTGGTGAGATTGTGGGTGTTGCAGCACTAGCAAATCGTGGATTTTGCCACAGAGAAGATAGCGATATCCAAACACAACCAAACTGCAAACTCCCTCAAAATATCCCATTTTTTGCTTTAGCTGACTTTACATTTGAGATGTACCCGCCAGAGGATTGTCCCCTTTGCAAAGAGGGCAGCGAGGCTATCAAACCGGGTTCAAGAGGGAATTAGCCAGCCTCGGTAAGCGAAGCGTCCGAGGCAACGGCTAAGTTGAAGAACAAGGCGACTTTTAGAATTTTAGCTTTAGACTTCTTGATTGTATTATATCAAGGAAAAGCTAAAATAATCGCAAGTGTCGCCTTGTTCTTCTTCCAATGATTTGTTAGACCTCCTATCTAGCCCCTCGTATATTAGTACTTGTAATCATAATATTGC
>VCAY01000045.1 GCA_013607635.1 Campylobacterota bacterium | reverse complement strand
CCTTAAGATAGTTTGCTATCTTCACTAACAGTTGATCAGCAACAACATAACCATAAGCACCATTGATACTACTAAAATTATCAACATTAACAACAAAAACATTCAAACGACTGTTGAGTTTGATATACTCCAGCAGAGCAAAACGGTTATCTAATCCTGTTAGCTGGTCTTTATAATAATCCCACTCTTTTTTTCTAAAATAAACTTCATTAGCTTTCCATTTCAATTTTGGGATATTTTGGCATATATTTTATATCTTATTGCTTAATGTAGATAAACTTTTGCGGTACAGTATTTTGATATCTTGGCATACTTTTACCAACATTGGCATTGATATAAGTAGGATCTGCAATCACATACTTTCTACTTCCGATCGTAACACTATCCCCTTTAACAGGTATATATAAAGCTGTACTTATATGATCTGCATATTTTAATCCAAGCACACGGTATTGAAATAATTCGCGAATCAAACGTGCAAACAAGATCGCTCTGTCTTCACAATCCGATTTGTCATAATAGAGGGTCTCTTGTGCAAACATCACCTTCTCTTTGCCAAACTGATCAACATCACGCTGATACTTAAACGATTTTTGTACAAATCTCAAAACAAAATTCACACCGTAAGATGCTTTCTTTCCATTAAGATATTGACGAAACTGTGCCATGATCTCATTTTGTAGTTTCGGCTCTAATTTCGCGTTAAAATAGATATCATACGCAACTTGCGGGTAGGTCTGCATAAAATCTATAAGATTTTTATTTAGATGTATTTTAAAATCAAACACACCATCAATTGTACTAAAATGTAATTTTTTAAGAAGTAGGTTTTTTTCAAGTAGAGGTAGATTTTTTAGTGAAAAATCGAGTTTATGCTCTGCATCTGGATATTTTTTCTCATAAGCATAAACCCTTCCTGGAGACTTTTGACCACTATAGTTGATCGCATAATAATAACTCCCATCAAACTTATAGCGCGGTGTGGCGTAAACTAGCTGTTTGGTATGCACGAGTAATACAATATGGCTATGTGCTAGAGCTACTTTAAGATCAAATCCAAGCTTAGAGAGCATAAACCACTGTAACAGTTTTTGTTCATCACGGTTCCTATAAAGCGATTGAGCAAGTGTGGCAACTAACTGATACACACCCCAATCATTAAGTTGTAGTTGCTTTTTGGTACGTTTTATAACAGTAATAATATACTCATAATCACTTGAAGCCATTGCATGAAAAAAACTGACAATCCCATTTTGATTTTGTGGATAAAAACGTGCTTTTTTAATATTTGCATCTATATTAAAACCGATGTAGGTTCCAAAAAAGAAGATACCCTCTCTTTGTTGGTTCACTTTTGGCTTTAGAACAACCGTCTTATTGTTTTCTTGTGGAGAGACTAAAGGGATGTTGATGCGTGGGCCTATATTGACTGAAGGGGTTTCGTAGATCTTGTCGATCTGTTTTGGCTTTGGTTTTTCATACAGTGAAGGCGATTTATAAGCTTCATACTCTTGCCATTGCTCTTTGAGGTATTTGTTAAACTGATTGTCACGTTCATCTTTAAAAGACTCAAATGATGCACTTTGTATATTTTTAAACTCTGCAAAACTTTGAGAAAAGAGACTCAGCGGCAATAAAAAAAACGTTAAACTAAAAAGGCCAAATCGCCTGAACCATTTTTGAACCCCAACCTCTATTGTTTGCACGATCGATATCCCCTTGTGTTTTATATAAAATTTTCGCATCACTCATCTGCGCTGAACTTATCTGATTGTTTTGATCGATATCATACGGACGGATCACTCCACTAATCTGGATAAGTTGCTTTTGCTGGTCTATGAGTATCTCACGTTTACCTGAGATAAAATAGTTCCCATTGCTAAGCACTTTTACAATTCTAGCAGAAACAGTAGTTGTAAAACTTGCATCTTTTGTTGCTGTTCCCTGCCCTGCATAAGAACTTGTCGATCCACCTTTAAAACCTACATCACTCAACCCATTTGCTTTACCAACCAACTTACCGATCTCACCATTGGCACCTGTGCCTCCACTAAATACACCTCCACCAAGGCTAAGACTATCCGACTCACTCAATTTTTTTGCTCCAACAGATGAGCTTTTTGCCGTCTCAGAGATCACAACTTTTACAATATCATTCACATGCATCGCTTTATGGTCTGAAAAAAGAGGGTTCTCTCCTTGTCCAAAGATACTACCCGTTGCTACAAAATCCTGTTTCTCCTCTTTTGGAGGCATCTGTTCTACATATTTTGGAGGTTCAAAATCGATCTCAGGATCTGTTAAATTGGCTGTACATCCGGTAAAAAATAAGGGTATTGTTACATACAACAAAAGATAGTGATGTTTCATAAAAGGCTTTTCCATAGTAATTTTGTTATAATTCTAGCAATTATAGTTCCATATAAAGGCAAACAATGAGTTTAAGAGAAACAATCAACCAAGATTTAAAAGAGGCAATGAAAGCCAAAGATGTCAAAAAAAGAGATGCACTTAGATTGCTAACTTCTGCATTTAAACAGATAGAAGTGGATGAGCGCAAAGAGTTAAGCGATGATGATGTGATCAAAATCATCCAAAAACAGATCAAAAGTCGTAACGACTCCGCTACGCAGTACAAAGAGGCTGGACGCGAAGATCTGATGCAAAAAGAGCTTGAGGAGATCAGCTACTATGAGCCATATTTGCCAAAACAGTTGAGTGATGAAGAACTCACAACAGCACTCAAAGAGATTATCGATCGTGTTGGTGCAACATCTATGAAAGAGATGGGCAAAATCATGGGAGCAGCGAGTAAAGAGCTTGCCGGCAAAGCAGACGGCAAACGGATCAATGAGTGTGTAAAATCGATTCTAAGCTAAATCAGACAAAAATTATCTTATTTATAGTACCATTGCAATAAAAACAGGAGAGAGTGATGACTATTAAAGATTTTATGACCCACAAACACAGAGAGTGTGACCACTTTTTGGCCGAAGCTGAAGATGCAGTAGAACAAGGTGATTTCGACACGGCACTAGAGAAATATATCGCTTTTAAAAACGAAACACTCAAACACTTTGCGATGGAAGAGGAGTATTTGTTTCCTACTTTTGAGGAAAAAACAGGTATGACACAGGGTCCAACACAGGTGATGCGTATGGAGCATGCACAAGCAAAAGGACTTTTTGAAAAAATGGATGAAGCCTACAATGCAAAAGATAAAGATCGTATCTATGGACTTGGAGAGTCGATGAACATCCTCTTACAGCAACACAACGCCAAAGAGGAGCAGATGCTCTATACCATGATACAGCAACACCTCGCAGGTGATAACGATACCATCGTTGAAAAACTTACAAACTGGTAGATGACAAAAGAGATTTGGCTCGATACCCGTGAGCTCGAAGCACCACAGCCACTTGTACTTGCTCTCAGATCACTGGAGAATCTGCAAGAAGATGAGGTGCTTGTTTTTCACCACCGCACCTCCCCTACACTCCTTTTTGGTGAACTTCAGGCTCGTGGATTTGTTTATGAGATCATAAAAGATGCACCAAATGAGTTTATGATGAAAATTTTTAGGAGCTAATATGTTTCAAGGATTAAGCCTAGAGCAGGCACCGCCATATAAAATTCCACTGCGTTTTTATGTCACAGGTATAGTTTATCTGCTTGCATTGGCAGTTTTAATGATTGTATTTGCTTTAGATATCTCCAGCCGCTTTGACTACACCAGCGTTGCACTAACCCATACCCTCACACTCGGGTTTTTCACCCATATTATGTTTGGCTCAATGTTTCAGATGATCCCTGTGATGCTTGGGATTGCCTATAAAAATGTCGTAAGAGATGCCAACATCATCTACACCCTTGTTAACCTTGGTGCAGTTTTATTTATAGCGGGATTTCTAAGTGCAAAGATTCCTCTGATGCATAGTGGTGGTCTTATGGTATTTCTTGGTTTTATCTACTTTGCCACCCTCTCTTTGCGTACTGTTTTACAAGCAAGCGAAAAAGACTATCTTGTCAAAAACTTTGCCGCGAGTTTTGCTTTGTTGTTTGTTGCTGCTGTTTTTGGATTTATCGCACTTCTTGGGCACAGCGGTGTGGTAGATAGCGTAAAATTTGGCGATATCCACATAGCGCTGATGCTCTTTGGGTGGGTGTTTTTACTTATCAATGCGGTATCGTACAGAATAATTCCGATGTTTTTTGTTGCCAAAGAGTTTCCAAAAATTTTTAAAGAGGTGCTCTATATCGCTATGGTGGTTTTGGTTGCTGCGTTTGCCTATTTGAGACTCACTGACAACTCTACCTTTTTAAGTTTTGTCAAGATGGCGTTAGGGATTTTGGTCGTAGCATTTGCTTTGATGAGCATCTTCATTTTAAAAAACCGCAAACGAGCCAGAAGCGATATTAGTGTGAGTCTTTGGCACTTCTCCATGGCTAATGCCATCATCGCTGCATCCCTTTTTATGGTGCAGAGTTTTGTAGGGTATGACTTTGCATTTTTCATCGCTTTTTTTGCCCTTTTTGGTGCTATCTTTGCACTCATGAATGCGATGCTTTATAAAATTGTTCCGTTTCTTACATGGTTTCATTTAAGCTCCTCAATGGTTTTTGAAGCGGAGATGAGCGAGGTGATTGCTAAGAAGATGATGCGCCTACAAGTTGGTTTTTATTTTGCCTCTTATGTTGCTTTTTCTTTGAGTTTTGTGTCGTCATGGATGGTGATAGCAGGAAGTGTGCTTTTTTTACTCTCAGCCTCACTCCTTTTAAAAAATGTGCTTGGTGGTATGAAGTACTACAACAAACTTATTGTAAAAAAGCCAGATTTTACAATATAGCATCACCAATCATCCAAGAGGATCTTTTTACTCTCCTCTTTTTGGTGTGACTCCACCGCAACATGTTCGTTAATCTCAAGCTCTGGCTCAACTTTTACTTCAGGCTTTTTTAACTGCTCTTCAAACTCAAGCTCCAGCCCCTTGGAGGTCATCACAAACCCCTTTACATGTAACTTACCCTCATGGATCTGGTTATGGTGCTCTTTACACAGCGGGATGAGATTGTGTCTGTGATCTTTGTGAAAATGGTCAATAAACCCAGCTTTATCCGCTAGAGATTTATGCTGAATATGGTGCACATCCTCCGCCATCGCCCCACAGATCACACACTTGGTGACATAGAGGTCTTTGTTGTATTTTGATTTTTTCTTCTTCACAAGCAGTTCAAGCTCATCAAAATCGTTCGCAAGCCGTTTTCGTATCGCGTTTGCCACCTCTAAAAACTTGTTGTCCATGTGGAGTGATTTGGCAAACTCCAACCCATAGATACTGCTACCACTTCCCGATTGTAATACCCTGTTAAAAACTAACTTATCCTGATCTTCATCATACTCCACACTTAGATGCAGATCAACCACATTATCAAGCGTTGTGATCTCCGGCATGGTAGAGAGTTGGTGCAGGTGCGTAGCAAAGAGAAACAGGCATCTTGTATCAGAGAGTTTTTTGATCGCACTTGCCACAATCGCTACACCTGAGAGGGTCTCGGTTCCGTGACTTATCTCATCACCAAGCACCAAAGATTTGACCGTTGAGCGATTAAAGATATTTTTCATCTCTAACATCTCCACCGCAAAGGTTGAGAGCCCTTTAGCAAGGTTGTCTTTGGAGACGATGCGGGTAAAAAGTGAATTAAAGATGCTAAACTTCATCACCGAAGCACTTACAAAAAAGCCCGATTGCGCCATCAAGATCGCTATACCGATACTTTTCATCAATGAGCTTTTTCCACTTGAGTTGATCCCATACAAAAGCACTCCGTTAATCTCATGCCCATCATGCACCGCCACATCAAGCATCACCGTTTTTGGATGCGGCAGATCCAAATAATCGCGATTACCCATCACGATGTCATTTGGCACATACACCCCTGAGCGCTCCTGCACCTCGATGAGAGGATGGCGAAGCTGCATCATTTGCAAAAAGTTCTCATCCTCTTTAGCTTCAACAATCATTGGGCGACAATGGTTGTATTCTTGAGAGACTTTGGAAGAGCTCACCCCCACATCAAGGTCAGCCACATACCCGATCACGCGCTCAAAAAGGAGTGCATAACGGCGCTGAAACACCCCTTGGAGTTGGATATATTTCTCTTTGACAAGGGTGACGATCTTGCGTTTGTTTTTCATAATGCGATCGGAGAGATCGTCCGTAAAATCGGAGGTTATCTTGACATTATTTGTAAGCTTTTTGATGCTAAACTTACTAAACTCGGGATCTTTTTTAAAAGCCTGCTCAATCATCGAAAAGCGGTTTTTACTCAGCGTTATATAATACCCCTCTTTCTCAAGCAGCCCCAAACTTACAGCCGAGTTGCTACTGCTGACCCCCTCAGCTTCTAAAAGTGCTTCGATCTTTTTTATGATATCGCTAAAAGCGATCAACATCACACGATTCTCTTCGCTGAGTGTATCGATCGTCTCATCAACCCCCTGCATCAAAAAATTCTCATCTACCGTTGCATTGGTAAAGCGTCTTGAGACATCAAGATCGATTGTTTTGGCGATATCTCGCAAAAACTCATCCACCTCACTCTCATGAAATGGTGTTTTTTGGATCTTATGTTTTTTTACATACTGCATCAGATCTTTGACGCTGAGCATCGAATCGTAGATGTGATTCATCTCAAACGGATGCAACCTTGCAAGATTAAGCCGTCTGGCTAATCTCTCAAGATCGTAAATCCCCCGCATCGTCTCATCTAAAAAGCGGGTGTGTGATGCGACGCGCTCTATGAGGTTGTATCTTCGCTCAAGCTCATCAACTTCCATGATCGGATTTAAAAGTCGCTCTTTTAAGAGTCTGCGCCCAATTGCCGTTGCACTGCGATCGAGCATCTTTAGTAGCGTAAACTCTTTGCGATCTTTGGAGATGATCCCCATCTGCTCAAGCGCATTGTTGCCAAGGTACATAAAACGGCGGTTGTCAATGATGCGAGGCATCGCCATCTTTTGGACAATATGGTAATCATGCTCAATCACAAAATCGATCAAAATCGCCAATGACTCGGTGATCATAGGGTTGCGCTCAAGATCAAGATGCTCTATAGGTGAGAGGAGTGAGCGGATCTGGTACACCTCTTTAAACAGCTCGTTTTGGTACTCTATTTTATGGCGTTTGTTATTGACCGAGTAGTGGTAATGCTCCGGTATTTCCAGATACTGCATCACATGTTTTTGATTCTCAACACCCTCTAAAAAAGTCACCACCACCTCACTCGTTTTGTGCACATTTAAAAGGTGAAACACCTCATCAAGTGCATAGGAGGGGTCTTCTGTTGTGGAGTGGGTCTCATACAGCCATGTTTTACCTGTTGTGACATCAATAGCACTGTAGCCAATACTGTAGATATCGCGGTACTTATCAACTAAGATCGAAGCGATGTAGTTCTCATCATTATCGATAATATGCTCAAAGTTTGTTCCCGGTGAGATGATCTGCGAGATATAGCGACTTATCTTTGGAGGGTTCCCTTTTTGTTTAACAACGATAATGGTATATTTTTGCTCTTGGATAAGGCGACTAAGGTAGCGCTCAAAACTCACTGATGGCACACCGGCTAAAAGTGGGTTTTTTACCGAATTTTCCTCGATGTTTTTATTTTTTTTTGTAAGTTGGATGTTTAAAAGCTCGGCAATCTCTTTGGCTTTACCGATTTGCATCTCGTCGTTATTAACCTCATAAACCTCAAAAAAAGTGCCTATTTCCATAAAAACAACGGTATCCGTACCGTACTTGTTTTCAAAATACTCCTGAAGGTCAAAATAAACTTGTGTTAATAACTTCTCGTTATTGTGTATAATTTTATCAATTTCACTCTGCTTCATATCACTTCTACACCCCTAAATTCAAAGAGATTATAACATATTTCCCACTTTGTCTTGATTTGTTAAACTTTTCTTGGGCTACAATCTACTCCACATATAAAAACAAAGATTTTTTTCATTTTGTAGTAATTTTATGGCATTATTCCTACTAAAAAAGGTTGACACGATGAAAAAACTTGCTCTTGCACTTCTGCTTGGTGCCTCACTTTATGCCACAGAACTTCACACCGCTAAGGTGCTACAAAGTATGAATAGCGGCGGCTATACCTACATGAAAGTGGATGATGGTACAAACAGCTACTGGATCGCTATGACACAACGCAATGTCAAAAAAGGTGATACTATCAAATACACCGAACAAGGGTGGATGAAAAATTTTCACTCTAAAACACTTAACCGTACTTTTGACAATATCTTATTTGCCGGTGATGCTACTGCAGCACAAACACATCAGGCTGTAACATATCCACCAGACATCATAAACTCAAAATACAAAACAAACAAAACAATAACGATCGCCGAGGCTTTTAAAAATCGTAACCAATATGCCGGTAAAACAGTTTCAATCCGCGCAAAAGTCACAAAAGTCTCACACGATATTATGAAGCTCAACTGGGTACACTTGGAAGATGGAAGCCGTTTTATGGGGATGGATGACCTTGTTTTTACCACCGATAAAACAACACCCAAAGAGGGAGATGTGGTTACGGCTACGGGAACTTTAGTTAAAGACAAAGATTTTGGTTACGGCTATTTTTACCCCGTCATCATCCAAAATACAAGCTTTAAAAAATAAAAGAACTCTTAAACAAGACAAATATACTCCTGTTTATGTTTTGCTAAAAGTTTTTATGGTTACAATACTGCTATCAAAACTTCAAAAACAAAAGGAAAGACAATGCCAAAGATTAACAAATATGTTGATATCGACACAGTAGAAAGAGAAGCAAAAAAAGATCTTATCGATCGTCACTCACCATTCATCACAGTTGAGGGTGAAGCGAAAAAAGGTGAGATGCTTGCAGTCAATGTAAAAATGGGGCAAGAGTACACTCACCCAGATGATTTTGACCACTACATCGAGTCTATCACACTCTTTAACGGCGATACGAAACTTGCAATGGCAACTTTCGTACCGGGAACTTTAGGAAACGAAAAATCTCACGCTGAAGTAACATTCAATATCCGCCCAATGGGTAAAAAACTTAACCTCATTGCACACGGTTACTGTACAAAACACGGCATCTGGGAATCAACTCCTGTTGTTGTAGAAGTTGCTGAGTAGCTTACAGGTTCGATAAATACGATATTTTGTAGGGTTTTTATCAACTCTGCAAAATACTTTTTGTATCCTATTTGCAACCAAAGATTATAGTTTAACTCCTAAACAAAACGACTTCATTCTCATTTTTAACATTAAGATGTACCCAACCTACTCTAAGCTCTAACCCATTAATGTATTGGAACTCCTTTGGATATACATTTAGTTTAACACTTTGGTAATGTAGAGACTAATTTTTAGGTTTTTTGAAATAATTTTTATTAATGGCAGTGGTAAATAAAATCAGAAACTTAAATATGCTATAATATGCAGTAATTAGAGAGGAGAATAGATTATGACAAAAGCATTTTTAGAGCCGACAGTATTAAAACCAGAAAATGAAAAATTTATCATTAATGCATTTTCGAAAAAAAGTTTTGAGAAAGTAAAAGATTTTGATAAAAACAAAAGAGTTCAATTAAAAAGAACTGCAA
>VCAY01000044.1 GCA_013607635.1 Campylobacterota bacterium | reverse complement strand
AGAAAATATGGTATAAACATAAAAAAATAAAATGGTGGGTTATGACACAGACACTTATAGGACAGATCGATCGGATCCTTTTTGAGGGGGATGATGGTTTTTTTATTGCGGTTTTAAAATCGGGTGAGAAGATTAGCGGTGTGTACTATGAGAGTGACATTAAAACCATCAAGGGCTCTGCTATCACATTAAGCGGGCATTGGGAGGTGCATAAAAAGTATGGCAAAACTTTTAAGTTTGATACTCTTAAAGTGAACCAAAATGAACTCTTTTTCTTTTTAAACAAAATCATCAAAGGCTTTAGTCAAAAGCTCTCTGCTGAGCTTATTGAGCATTTTGGGCAAGAGGAGCTTGTCAATATTTTGGATAATGACATCCAGTGCCTTTTGGAGTTTAAGGGGATCAAAGAAAAACGGCTTAAAAAGATCCAAGACTCTTGGAAAAAGTTTCGCTCTATGCGTGATCTTGGGGAGTTTTTAAGCCCATTTAATGTCTCACCCGCACTCCTGACTACCATTGCCACAGCGATGAAAGATGTTGAGAAACCCTGCACCAAAATCAAAGAAAATCCTTATGTACTCACTAGCATCAGTGGTATCGGTTTTAAACGAGCAGATGAGCTGGCACTCAAGATGGGGGTCAAAGAGGATGACGAAAATCGCCTCAGCAGTGCGATGGATTATGTTTTGCTTGATTATTGCGAGGCAAACGGCAACTCCTGTATCGCTAAAAACACCCTTTTTATGGCACTTGATGAGCTGCTTGGATTTGTCGGCAAGGAGAGTTTATATGAGGCGATACTTGTTGAGCGGGTAGCACAGCACTCTATAATCTTGATGAAAAACGACAGAGTTGCACCCGCGAGACTTTATGATGCCGAAAAATTGCTGCACGATACCTTTGTGAAGCGATCCAAACTTGACAGTGGCGGCTTTGTCAAAGATCTGAAAGCTTTTTTAAAAGATCAGGAGCTCCAACTAGGAGAGCAGCAAAAAAAAGCGGTGGAGGTGCTCAATAACGGTGCGATGATTTTGTTTCTTGTTGGGTATGCCGGAACGGGGAAAAGTACCACCTCTAAAGTGCTGCTCAATCTTCTAAACACCCGCTACGATAAAAAGCAGATCATTACATGCGCACTCAGCGGCATCGCTTCACAGCGCATCAGTGATACCACAGGTTATGAGAGTGCGACGATCCAATCACTTTTAGTCAAATATGAAGAATCTGATAAGTTTCCCTACTCGGTGGTGCTTATTGATGAAGCGAGTATGATCAACTCCACACTCTTTGCAAAGCTTATTAGCAAGATCTCCAACGATGCGATCATCATCGTAGTGGGTGATGATGCACAACTGCCACCCATTGGGGCTGGTAATGTGTTAAGTGATGTGTTGGAGCTTCATCTTGTTCCCATCGTCAAACTCACCCAAATCTACCGCCAAAGTGAAGATCAGGCAATTACGCTTATTGCCAATGAGATTCGCCAAGCTCAAGTGCCACAATATCGATCTAAATATGAAGATTTTGAGTTTATTGATGTAAGTATTGCCAACTACTACGCGCTCAAAAACCAACTTTCACAAAATGAGCTTAAAGAGTTACGGGAGCAAAATGCCCAAAATATCATCGCTGAGATCCTCCATAAAGTGGTGCAAAGCATAGAAAAAGCAAGATACCGCCTCAACAACAAACAGATCAAAGAGTACTTAAACTATTTTCAGGTGATAACACCGATGAAGGGTGGTACACTCGGTACGGAAAATCTTAACAAAATCCTTCAAGAGTACTTCAACCCAAACCCAAAAAAATGTTTCAAAAAAGGCAATGTTGAGTTTCGCTTGATGGATAAAGTGGTACATACCAAAAACGAAAATATGACAAGCTGGAGCGCAGAGGGTTTTAAAAATGGTGAAGAGAGTGTGCAAAGGCGGGTATTTAACGGTATGAGCGGACTTCTTTTTAAGATTGAAGAGGAGGATGAACAACTGTTCGTTTACTATCCCAATGAGGATATCGTGGTGCAGTACGATTATGATGAAGCAAAAAACTATCTGATGCTCTCTTACGCACTCACCATCCACAAAGTGCAGGGGATGGAGTATGATATTGTAGTACTCCCTATGAGTTTTTCCCACTACATTATGCACAATACCAAACTGATCTACACTGCGATCACAAGGGCAAAACATAGGTGTGTTGTTATTGGTGAGAGTGGGGCGTTTGAGAGTGCATGTAAGCGTGTTGAGACCACCAAGCGAGATACTGTGTTGTTGGAGTTATAGTACAATATGCAAAAGATGGATGGGTTTATCGACATAGCGGAGAATATGCAATGGTGGGATGGTGCTGTTAAAATTTATGACGATGCTTTTCCTGAATGGGAAAAAGAGGATATTGATCATATTTTAAAAAATATTGAAAATGGCAGATATAAAATGGTTGCTTATCTCTCAAACAATAAAGTAGAGGGGATATATATTTTAGATATTAATCATCAACTCGATTATGCTCTCTTCTCATTTTTGGCTGTTGATACAGCCTTAAGAGGGCAAAAAATAGGAACTATGTTGTGTGCACATGCTATAAATTATTTTCAGAATCATGTTTCATGCCAATGGTTGTTTATAGAAGCAGAAGATCGCCAGTGTAAGTTTTATAGTAAATTTGGATTTAAAAAACTGCAAATCAAGTACAATGTTCCAAAATTTAACTCTTCACAAAGTATTGCGATGCATCTGATGTGCATTGATAAAAATAAACGCATAGATAGCGAATCTTTAAAAAATATCATTGAGCATATTTTTGTGCATGGTTATTGTTTGCCTGAAGATGATCAACGGATACAAAAGCAACTTGAACGCATCCCTGTCACGATCGATGCTATGGCATCACGAAGTTGATTGTACTGCAAAAGCATATACTGGATCACGGTTTTTTCAAAAAGGAGTGTTGGGGTATCGGCATTAAACTCGATCAGCTTTATCGGTTTGCCATCTATGCCGCCACTGAGATCAAAGCGCCCATAGAGATCATTATCGATCACATACTGCGCAGCGATTTCGTACGATATATCTGCCATCTTTATCTTTGTGCCATTGATAGCCGATCTGCTCTAGTTTGTTGTCGGATATAGATTTGATAGGGAAAAATTTTGGCATATTAAAGTTTCTTTTTTGAGAGAAATCCATCCATAAACATCGCTGCACATCTTTTGAGATTGTCAGCATCATAACCACCCTCTAAAAGTATCATGATGTTTTGTTGTAACGCACCAAAAAGGGTACCGATAGTTTGGAAGTTTTGCGGTGTTACAAAGATGTATTCATCTTGGCAATAATCTGTTTCTAGTGTGTCAAAACCCAATGATAAAACAATAGTCTCTAGCGAATCATCTACCGCTTGTTCTATGAGTTTTTTGACATATTGGAGATACACCTCTCCGGAGATACCGGATGGAAACTCATTAAGTGTAACATAGCTGTTTTCATTTTTAAAATCAGAATCTAGATAGGGGTAGTTTTTGTGTATATTTGAATGCAGAGAAAAGTAAGGGATTTGCTCGCAAGCAAACTCTAAACTTCCATCACCAATATGGTAGTCTATATCGATCACAGCCACTTTCTTACCGGCATCGGCAAACTTTTTGGCAGCCAAATAGGCATTGTTGAAAAAACAGTAGCCTCCATAGCGGCGACGCCCTGCATGATGACCGGGTGGTCGAGTAAGCACAAAACTGCTTTGATTGTTTTGCAACATATATGTGGCAGCACTGAGTGCCGTATGTGCAGAGTTTAGTCCCGCTTTGACACTCTCTTTACCTATGGGGGTTCCTATCTCATTGCAGTACATCCCTCCACGAAAATAGAGGGGGGAATCGGTTAAATCTTGACGAAAAACAGGGGGGATATATTCTGCATTTTGATCTATCTCTTTGGAGATGGCAAGTAAAAAGTCCACATAATCATCATCGTGAATCGTTCGCACCTCGGCATCATCAAAATCTGTAACATAAACAACTTCAGCTTCGTATGCAGATAAAAGTCCCTGCAAGATCAACTCAACTCGATCGGAGGTTTCGATATGTTTATAGCCTGGAAGTCCATCAGAGAGATCTATGCTTGGTTTGTGTAAGGCTTGGAGTGACGGGTAAAAGTATTTCATTATTCGTACTCCACCAACATTTGAGAACCAGCCATCTCTTTGTTGTCAAAATTTTTACTTTTCCCCCAATGAGAGATGATCTTTTGTAGCAGTTTTGCTGCAAAAGTTTGAGAGATTGAGAAATCATCAGGGATCATCTCCACAATGTCTACACCTCGAAGATTTATCTTGTTGTTGGAAAAAAGGGTTTGAAGAATAGCGGTGATCTCATACCAATCAAACCCCCCAGGTTGCGGTGTTCCCACACCCGGTACACAAGCCGGATTAAAAACATCCATATCTATGCTCAGGTAGATATCTCCTTGTAGCGTTGCAAGTGTTTTGAGAAACTCCTCTTTTGTTTTTGGGTTTTGAAGTGCACGATCGGAAAAAAAAGTTATATTGTTGTTTTTTTTGATCGTTTGGTATTCAGCTTCAAACATAGAGCGAACGCCGGCCATGACGATCTTGTGTCCTTGGTGTAAAAGATGGTATGCGGGTGTTGCATGGGAATACTTGTCGGCTTTGTAAGAGGATCGCAGATCCGCGTGGGCATCTAAAAAGATCACAGTAGAGTTTGTGTGAAGCAGTTGTTTGGTGATCATGGGTGTTATGGAGTGCTCCCCACCCAAGGTTATGAGTAGTTTGTTGTTATCGATTGTGCAGCTCTTAAGTGTTGTCATCACCTCCTCATACCTGTCGATCATAGGAAGAACACAGACTGAAAGATGTTTCATGGGAGACCACAATAAATCTTCTTCAAAATACTCAATTTGAGCCGTTGCATCTAGGATGGCAGCGGGGGCACTTTTTGTTCCACCTTTTGCGCTTACCGTCTGCTCATAAGCAAAAGGGAGTATAAAAATATCTGCTGCATCTTTAGTGCTGTTTGGTAGCAGTTGGTATTGCATCATCTATCCTTCATCTTTGTTGCCCATAGAGCAAATGGTTTTTGCGGGTTTTTGGTTGTGTTGTAAAGTGGTTATACCCATCTCTAAATACCAATGTTTCTTTTGATTTGATGCGGGAGGGTAAAAGCATGAGCAAGGCTCTTAGCACCAGTGGCTTGAAGCTCTAGGTCTTTGGCTCTTTCTTGGAAAGTTTTTTGAAGATCGGTATCGATAACACTAAGATCGTCACTTGCAATAATATACCCCCACAGATGATAAAAAGAGGGAACGATCATACCGTAGCTTCTCACATCTTTAAAAACATGTCCCATCATCTCTCGTATGTGTTTATGGTTGGTAGATGTTTGTGTATCAAGTGCTCCACCTTGTGTCGCTATGATGGCATTATGGTTCAGGAGTGGTTTTAAACTTTTATAAAGATTTTCCCCATACAAAAAAGCAGCCGGCGAATCCCAATCATCAACATCGATCAAGTCCCCGATAACAACATCAAATTTTTCGTTACATGAGCGCAGATACTCGTTGATATCCATATAAAGAACTTCGAGTCTCTCATCGTTAAACGCTGCCTCTCCCCATGATGGGATATAGGTTTTGCACAATTTGACAAACGCCTCATCTATGTCAACCATAACCACTTTTTTAACAGACTTGTGGGCTAAAACTTCCCGTGCGGTAGCTCCTTCTCCCCCACCCATAATAAGTACTGTTTGTGGATCTGGATGTGCTAGCATAGCTGGGTGTACAAGAGCCTCGTGGTAGATATGCTCATCTGATTCGCACGACTGAATATCTCCATCAAGGCTGATGCAAACACCATGCACTTGAGACTCAAAAAAAAGGTACTCTTGAAAAGGGGTTTTCCCTTTTGTGATGATCTTTTTTATACGGCGTTCTACACTGTCTGCAATATTTGCATTTTGTTTATAACTTAACATGAACTATCCTTGAAATTTTTGTAGATTTGAAACTCCTGTATCACATGATAAAGAGCCGATGTAAGATGCTTTAGTTCCGATTCGCTGATAATAAAGGGAGGCATGATATAAACAAGATTTAAAAACGGTCTCACCCAAACACCCTGTTGGACAAATGCCGGTGTGAAAAAAGCGAGGTCTGTTGCTTCATGAAGTTCAACCACCCCAATAGCTCCAAGTACACGAACCTCTTTTACGATCGCTAAAGATTCACATTGTTTGAGTTGCGTTTTAAGTTGTGTTTCAATATTTTTTACTCTTGTTTGCCAAGGGGATTGAAGCAGTAGTTCAAGTGAAGCGTTGGCGATCGCACATGCTAGAGGATTAGCCATGAAAGTTGGACCGTGCATAAGAACATTGCCATTTGCTTCGATACCTTGGATAATTTTTTTGCTAGTTAGTGTGGCAGCAAGGGAGAGATAACCACCTGTTAGTGCTTTGCCGACACAAACAATATCGGGTGTTACATCTGCATGCTCATAAGCAAAAAGTTTTCCGGTACGACCAAATCCTGTTGCGATCTCATCAAGTATAAGCAACACATCATACTCTTTACACAGCTCCTCTACCCGTTTTAAAAAAGCAGGTGAGTAGATGCGCATCCCTCCCGCGCCTTGTACGATCGGCTCAATAATAACAGCAGCTATCTCGTGGTGATGTGCATCGAGTTTCTCTTGAAAATCTTCTATATATTTCTCATCCCATACTGCATCAAATCTGCACTCTGGGTGTTGTGCAAAAATATTTTTATGCAAAACAGCCTCAAATGCCGAGTGCATCCCCGTAACCGGATCACAAACACTCATAGCACCAAAAGTATCACCATGGTACCCCTTATAAAAAGCCAAGATCTTGCTTTTTTGTTTATCTCCTTGGGAGCTATGGTACTGGTATGCCATCTTTAAAGCAACTTCAACACTCACACTCCCACTGTCGCTAAAGAAAATATGTTCCAGATTCTGATGTGAAATATCTAAGAGTGTTTTTGCAAGGTTTATAGCAGGTTCATGGGTGATGCCGCCAAACATGACATGACTCATTTTAGCGAGCTGTTTGTTTGCAGCACCATTAAGCTCAGGCACATTGTATCCATGAATTACAGACCACCAAGAGCTCATACCATCTATGATCTTTTTTCCATTCTCAAGCTCTAAATAAACACCCGATGCAGATGTTACAAACTCCATATCGGCAAGTGGTACCGAGGGTGCGTAAGGGTGTAAGATATGTTGCTTGTCAAACGCTTTCACACACTTCTCCATCCATTAAAGATGCTGACCATTTCGGCATGAAGAGTATCGATATACTCTTGCTTCTCTTTAGCGCTAAGTGCTGTTTTTGGAGAGAAGTATTCATCTGTTTGCATATCGGTACGAAGAAGTTTTAATTGCCAGATGTTATCGTTGGGTAAAAGCACCTCTTTGGTTCTGTAGCTTTTTAAAATATCGTCACTTATAAACTCTTTAATAGAGTTAAAGTGATGATCCATGTAGATATGTTTTCCATCTTTGTCTCTGGTAAAACCACGAACAACATAATCGATCGTGACTATATCGGTATCGAAAAATGCAAAAATAGTATTGAGCGAGCTAAGGGGTGTGATCTCTCCACACGTTGAAAGTTCTATATCAACACGAAAACTGAGTATGCCGTTTTCATTCTCAAAATCGGGATAGGTGTGAGCCGTAATGTGTGATTTGTCAAGGTGCATCGCAACCCCCGAACCTTTAATATCTCCAAGAAGTATCATCGATGATGCCCCATAAGGCTCATAATCTTGCAAAGAGGTGTTGAGGATCTCCGCTTCTACGATATGGACAATTTTTTTTAAAAGAGCGGTGATCTTTTCTGCTGAATAGTTGGTGTTAATATATTCGATATAAGATTTTTTCTCTGCTTCATTGGGAGCAATAACAAAATCGTAAAAACTAAAACTAAGGAGTTTTTTGAGATTATTAAACCCTTTTAATTGCATCACCTTCCTTCAAAAAAGTTTGATGTTATTATACTTTTTTTGACTTATTGAGATATAAACTGCAACTGTGTAAGGATAATCTTCTTTAAATTCTTTAATGGCGCGCTTACTATATCGCCAAATTGCGTACGGTTAAAAGTTTGTTGCCGTTTGGCAAGTTGGGCTGTGTGGGTGGATATGCGCAGTAGCATCTCCTCTTTATCTACTTTGCCGTCTAAATACTCAAGCACTTCAACAATCCCAATCGCTCCCATAGCGTGGGGTGAGCGAGTGTATTTGGCTTCTAAAAAACAGATCTCATCGATTAGACCCATTGCATACATCTTTTTTGTTCTAGTCTCAATCCGCTTGCGCAGCACCTCACGCTCGACATCGATGTTAAAGATAGGTAAATTTTTAATAATCGGTTGCGGAGGGTTTTGTGTAAACCATTTTGAGGGCGCTATGTTGCTTGCTTCATAGATCAGTAACGCTTTTTCGATGCGGTAGCGATCGTTTGGTGCAATCTTTTGCATATAATCTGGATCGATCTTTTGAAGTGTTGCATAGCAGCTTGGCAAATCTTTTAACTTTTGCGTAACATTTTCTTGAATCCCTTCGGTGATCTTTGGCAGTGGGGAGAGCCCATCGAGGAGGGATTTGAGATAAAACGAAGTCCCCCCGACAATCACAAGGTTTTTACCCTCTTTGTTACATGTAACGCTTACTTGTTTGTAAAGATCGATGAAGATATCGACACTAAAATACTCATTGACAAACAGCTCATCAATCCCAAAGTGCTTCACCTCTTTTAGCTCCTCTTTGGAGGGTTTTGCAGAGACGATATCTATCTCTTTATAGATGCTGAGTGAATCGATAGAGAGGATGTACGCGTCGATCTTTTTGGCGATTTTAATGGCAAGATCACTTTTGCCTGATGCTGTTGGACCGATAAGAGCTAATTGTTCCATGATAAAATTATAACATTTTAAAGCAAGATAGGGTAAAATATCTCACTTTAGATATTTGAGGGTATAGTTTGGGTGAGTTACGACAAAAGATCAAAGATTTTAATGAACTGGTGATGTTTGAGCATTCGATCTTCTCATTGCCGTTTATTTTCATCGCAATGGTGGTTGCGGCTGATGGATGGTTTGGCTTTGGGCTTTTAGTGCTTGGTGTTTTAGCAGCACTCTCGGCTAGAAACTTTGCTATGGGTGTGAATCGCTACGCCGATCGCGATATCGATGCGCAAAATGAACGCACCCAAAACCGTCCAAATGTGGATGGAAGGCTTGATTCAAATAGCATATTGATCTTTATCGGTGTGAACGCTTTGGCATTTGTGGTGGTGGCTGCACTTATCAACTCCTTGGCGTTAAAACTCTCGATCCCTATACTGCTCATACTCGCTTCATACTCCCACTTTAAAAGATTCTCTGCATTAGCACATGTTGTTTTGGGTGTCTCACTTGGTCTTGCACCTATTGCGGGTGTGGTTGCCGTGAGTGCTGAGATACCGCTTTGGTCGGTTTTGCTTTCTTTGGGGGTGATCTTTTGGGTAGCGGGTTTTGATCTGCTGTATTCACTCCAAGATATCGAGTTTGACAAAGATTTTGGTCTGTATTCGATTCCGGCAAAATACGGTGCGGAGGCGACCCTTTTTATCTCAGCAATTTTTCATGCCCTTACCGTGATTTTTTGGCTACTGTTTGTGTGGGTGGCAGGTCTTGGATTTTTTGCATATTTGGCAGCTTTTGGGAGTGCGTTTGTCTTGGCGTATGAGCAAAAGTTGGTGCGCAAAGATTTTACCCAGATCGATCGCGCTTTTTTTACCGTTAATGGCTATCTTGGGATAGCTTTTTTTATCTTCATCGTACTTGATAGGATCTTTGCATGAGTGAACCACGATTAGTTCCGGCACCCATTAGCATAGCTTTTAGTGAAGCAGATCTTGACAAAGAGGCTTATGAAAGAGAGTTTCAGTC
>VCAY01000043.1 GCA_013607635.1 Campylobacterota bacterium | reverse complement strand
AAAGCGGTGATGTGAAAAAAAGTGTTTAACAAAACATATTATGAATCGAAATTCCAAGAATTTGAAGTGGCGGTCGTGATCCATGGCAATGCGTATGATTTTTTTGTTAAAAATCCAACGACAAAACAGCTGCAACACTTACATCTTACAGCAAAAAAACATTTAGAAATGCTCAAAAGAATAAAAAGTATGAGTGAAATTTATGATGTTTCTTTTATGATATGCAATATTGGAATGAAAAGGTTGAAAATCGATCAAAAAAAACTTATAGCAACAATTAAAGTACTCCCAAATGCTGCGATAGGTTTGATTGACAAACAAAATGAAGGTTATGCATATCTTCTTATTGAGTAGATTGGTGGAGCTGTGGAGAATCGAACTCCAGTCCGAAACCTGGCTACTCCCAACCTCTACATGCTTAGAGAAGTTGTTTGGTTTAACTCTGCTTCACACAACTTGCAAAGCTACACAGAGCGAGCCTCTTGGATTCGTTACAGATTGAGACAGACCTGCAATATAGCTAAATGTTCGATGATACTTCAAAATCCTGCCTATTTAGCATCAGCAGGTGAAGCAGCCCGACCCTCTCGGGTGGTTAAGACTTTAGGCTACTGCTAAAGCTGGGCGGTAATTTGTATTGTTTGCGTTTATTCGCGTTGAGCCGTGTAACGGAAGTGCTCAGTCCGACATGCAGTTGAGAGCTACCAGATCCCGTCGAAACCAGGTCAGCCCCATAGATAATCGGTGTTACATATAACGATACTATTATAACATAAAGAAAAAGATCGAAATGTAACTGGATTGTTTTGTGAAAAAGTGGTGGCCAATCTCGGAATCGAACCAAGGACACAGTGATTTTCAGTCACTTGCTCTACCGACTGAGCTAATTGGCCATCTAAAAGTGGTGGCCTGTCTCGGAATCGAACCAAGGACACAGTGATTTTCAGTCACTTGCTCTACCGACTGAGCTAACAGGCCATCCTTAAAGGGCTGAAATTATACTTTTTATGGACTGAAAGTTAGCTTAGAATATTATCGGATTTTAAGCGTAATGAGTGCGAGGATGTTTGAGAGTATCGCAATGATCCAAAAACGGACAATGATTTTGTTCTCTGACCAGTTTTTCATCTCAAAATGGTGGTGGATCGGTGTCATAAGAAATACCCTTTTGTTTCTGAGTTTAAAACTACCAACTTGTAAGATAACAGAGAGTGTCTCGATCACAAAGATCGAGCCGATTAGTACTAAAAGGATCTCACTTTTAGAGATGATGGCAAGATAGCCTAAAAATGCTCCAAGGGTGAGTGAACCGCTATCTCCCATAAAAACCTGAGCCGGATGGCAGTTATACCATAAAAAGCCGGTTAACGCACCTATGAGTGCACTTGAGACGATCGCTACTTCACCCACAGGAAAGTTGGGGATGAGTAAATAGGCACTGATGGTTGCATGTCCTGTAGCGTAGATGATGATGCTAAAGGATGCAAGTGCTGCTATCGATGGTACGGTTGCAAGTCCATCAAGTCCATCGGTGAGGTTGACTGCATTAGAAGTTGCTACCATCACTAAAACCCAAAGTATAAGTGAAAATGTCCCCATATCTATGACGGGGTTTTTGATAAACGGCACATAAAGCTCTGTGTTAAACGATGCAAAGAGGTAAAGATAGGCCGCGATGATGAGTGCAGAAGTGATTTGTAAAGCCATTTTGGTGCGTGCTTTGAGTCCTGCGAGATTTTCGCTCTTTTTGATCTTGGCAAAATCATCCTGAAAGCCGATTAAAGCAAAAAGAACAAGTGTTAATATCGCTCCAAGGGCATAGACATTATCAAAACGGATCGTAAAAAGTGAAGCGATGATGGTGGCTGAGATAAAAACAACCCCGCCCATTGTCGGTGTTTTTGCTTTTCCTTGATGGCGCTCGGGTGCCCACTCATTAATAGGCTGCACACTTGATGTTCTTTGTGCCCACCTGATAAATTTTGGCATCAAAAAAAGTGTCAATATGAGTGCTAAAAAGAAGGCAATCCCTGCTCTAATGGTGATATAGCCCAAAAGATTGATATCTAAAAGCTGATGCAGATAGTAGATCAAAATATTTCCTGTTAATAAATTAAAAACGACATTATAGTATAATTGCACCAATATTTTTAACAGCAGGAATAAAATTGAGTAAAAAAGCAATTTTAGTGATTACAGATGGGATAGGGTTTTGCGGTAAAACAGAACATAATGCCTTTTTTCATGCCAACAAACCAACCTATGATAAACTTTTTCATGAGGTGCCACATTCGCTTATCGATACTTTTGGACTGAGTGTCGGTTTGCCGGAGGGGCAGATGGGTAACTCCGAAGTTGGGCACATGACTATTGGGAGTGGCAGGATTTTGTATCAAGATTTGGTAAAAATATCCTTAGCGCTTCAAGAAGATACACTCAAAGATAACGAAGAGTTGCAAAAACTTTTTAGTACTTCAGAGAGACTACATCTCATCGGCTTAATGAGTGACGGTGGTGTGCATTCACATATTGATCATTTTATGGGGATTGCTGATCTGGCTGCAAAGATGGGTAAAAAAGTTTTTCTACATCTTATCACCGATGGGCGTGATGTCTCCCCAACCTCTGCAAACAAGTATATTGAGAAAGTGAATGAGCATCTGAATGAAAATGTAAAGATCGCAACCATCTCGGGACGATTTTATACAATGGATCGCGATAACCGTTGGGAACGCATCAAGCGAGGGTATGACGCGATTGTGCATGCCGAGCCAAAAACATCCCTCTCACCGGAGGCTTACATTGGGCATTCGTACTCTTTGGGTGAGACCGATGAGTTTGTAGAACCAACTGCGTTTGAGGGGTATGATGGGATGGCTGATGGTGATGCGGTGCTAACTATCAACTTTAGAAGTGATCGTATGCGCGAGATCGTCACTGCACTCGCTTCAAACGAGTTTAGTGAGTTTGAGCGAAAAGCGATCAATATCCATCTAGCTACAATCACTGAGTACGATAAAAGCTTTACCTATCCGGTACTTTTTAAAAAAGAGGCTCCAAAAAATACACTTGCAGAGGTGATAAGTAATGCAGGGCTTCGTCAACTGCACACCGCTGAGACAGAAAAGTATGCACATGTAACATTTTTCCTTAATGGGGGGATCGATGAGCCTTATGCAAACGAGACGCGTGTGCTTATCCCTTCACCAGATGTGAAAACTTACGATATGAATCCTGAGATGAGTGCGCATGAAGTGGGTGATGTGGTGCTCAAAGCGATCGATGAAGATTATGATTTTATTGTTGTGAATTTTGCCAATGGTGATATGGTTGGACACACAGGTGATTTTGATGCAGCTATCAAAGCGGTTGAAGCGGTTGATGCTGAGCTTGGCAGAATCTGGGAAAAAGCAAAAGCAAAAGATTATCCATTTGTGCTTACAAGCGATCATGGAAACTGCGAAGAGATGAAAGATGAGGATGGTAATGTGCTTACGAATCATACTGTTGGCAAGGTGTGGTGTTTTGTGGATGCACCAGAGGTTCAAAAGGTTGCAACGGGTGGGCTCAATAATATTGCGCCGACAGTTTTAAAACTGATGCAACTGCCGATCCCATCAGAGATGGATCAGAGTTTAATCTAAGTAAAGGAAATATAAATAATGAAATTTAGTGGAAAAAATGTTTTAGTTACAGGTTCAAGTCGTGGGATTGGTGCTGAGGTTGCAAAAACTTTGGCTGGTTTTGGGCTTAAAGTTTGGATCAATTACAGAAGCGGTGCCGAGGCGGCAGATAAAGTAAAAGAGGAGATCGAAGCAGCCGGTGGCAGTGCAGCGGTTATCGGTTTTGATGTGAGTGATGAAGCAGCATTCGTAGATGCGATCAAAACGATTATTGACAGTGATGGGGAGCTTTCTTATCTTGTAAACAATGCGGGAATAACGAACGATAAACTTGCACTTCGTATGAAGACAGAGGACTTTATGTCGGTTATTAATGCCAATCTTACATCTTGTTTTATCGGATGTAGAGAGTTTTTCAAAGGTGCTAGAAAGAAAAAGTTTGGTGCGGTGGTGAATATCGCTTCAATTGTTGGTGAAACAGGTAATGCAGGGCAGACAAACTACTCTGCGAGTAAGGGTGGCGTGATCGCTATGACAAAATCGTTCGCTCTTGAGGCTGCGATGAGTGGGATCAGATACAACACCGTAACCCCAGGTTTTATCGCAACAGAGATGACAGAAGTTTTGGGTGATGATGTCAAAGAAGCACTTTACGTAAAAATCCCTATGCAAAGAATGGGAGAAGCACGTGAGATCGCCGAGTCTGTAGCGTTTTTACTTTCAGATCATGCATCGTACATTACAGGTGAAACACTCAAAGTTAATGGTGGAATGAATATGGCATAAATATTTTTGTAAGATATTTATGGTATAATTACGAGATTTTAAACTTAAACATAGGAGCTATAATGGCACTTTTAGATGATATTAAAGAGGTAGTGGTTGAACAACTAAGCGTAAGCGCTGATGAAGTTAAAGAAGATGCGAAATTCGTAGAAGATTTAGGTGCTGATAGCCTTGATGTTGTTGAGCTGGTAATGGCTCTTGAAGAGAAATTTGATATCGAAATTCCTGATGATGAGGCAGAGAAGATCCAAACTGTTAAAGATGTAGTAGAGTACATCGAAAGCAAGTAAGTAAAAGGGCTTACCCCTTTTATGCAGTGTTTTTAATAATAAATTCTCAAGAAGAATTGGTTATTAAAGATATTATATATATTTGAAACGGAGAGATGAATGAGAAGAGTGGTAGTAACTGGGCTGGGGATGATCAACGCTGTTGGTAACGATAAAGAGAGTGCTTTTAAAGCGATATGTGACGGTGAGTGTGGAATTGATACAATTACACTGTTTAACCCTGAAGGTTATGCTGCGCAAATCGCGGGTGAAGTAAAAAATTTTGACCCTGCTACTGTTATGGCTGCTAAAGAGGTGAAAAAAGCTGACAGATTTATCCATCTTGGACTCAAAGCTGCGCAAGAGGCGATGGTCGATGCCGATTTTGGTGATGATATTGATAAAACGAGATTTGGTATCTCTGCAGCGAGTGGTATCGGTGGGCTTCCTTCAATCGAGAAAAACTCTATCATTTTAGATGGTCGCGGACCGCGTAGAATCTCTCCGTTTTTTATCCCTGGAGCATTAGTGAATATGCTTGGTGGGTTTGTTTCAATTGAGTATGGGATCCAAGGACCTAATCTCTCTTGTGTGACTGCATGTGCTGCTGGTACACATGGTGTCAGTGAAGCGACAAAGACAATTATGCTTGGCGGAGCTGATAGAATGTTGGTAGTTGCAGCGGAGTCTGCAGTAACCGGTGTCGGTGTTGGCGGATTTGCTGCAATGAAAGCACTCTCAACAAGAAATGATGATCCAAAACATGCTTCGAGACCTTTTGATGCAAATCGTGATGGTTTTGTGATGGGTGAGGGTGCCGGTGCTTTAGTGCTCGAAGAATATGAAGCGGCTGTTGCTCGTGGGGCAAAGATATATGGCGAGATTATCGGTTTTGGTGAGAGTGGTGATGCGACCCACATCACAACACCGTCACTCGATGGCCCGGCTCGTGCTATGAAAGCAGCTTATGAGATGGCAGGACGTCCTAAACTTGATTATGTGAATGCGCACGGAACATCGACACCTATTAATGACAAAAATGAAACAGCAGCACTTAAAGGACTTTTAGGTGGTAAAGAGAACTGCCCACCGATGAGTTCCATTAAAGGGCAGATTGGTCACTGTCTAGGAGCTGCTGGCGGGATTGAGGCTGTTACATGTCTGATGGCTATGAGAGATGGTATTATCCCTCCAACGATCAACTACGAAACACCAGATGAGAACTGTGACCTTGATTATGTAACAGAGGGTGCCAGAAAAGCTGAACTTAACTGCGTTATGTCTAACTCTTTTGGTTTTGGTGGAACGAATGGGGTTGTTATCTTTAAGAAGATATAACCACCTCTGAAGGAATTGATTTGGCTACATACTTAGATTTTGAACATAGAATAAAGTTTATTCAAGAGGATATCATCTCTGCACAGGTAAGACACGACTATGCAGAGGTTGAGAAATTAAAAAAGAAACTTGATGATGAGGTCAAGAAGGTTTACGGAAATCTCACAGACTTCCAAAAACTACAACTTGCACGCCATTTGGATCGCCCTTATGCTCTTGATTATATAAACTTGATCATGAGAGATAAGTATGAGATTCACGGTGACAGACACTTCCGTGATGATGCAGCTATCATCTGCTACATGGGTTATATCGGCGATGAAAAAGTGATGGTTATCGGTGAGCAAAAAGGGCGCGGTACAAAAAACAAGATTAAAAGAAACTTTGGTATGCCACACCCTGAGGGGTACAGAAAAGCTTTACGTGCTGCAAAACTCGCTGAAAAATTTGGCATGCCAATCTTAATGCTAGTGGACACTCCGGGGGCATATCCGGGGATTGGTGCTGAGGAGAGAAATCAATCTGAGGCGATCGCAAGAAACCTTTTAGAGTTTGCTGAGCTAAAAACTCCTACAATCTCCATCGTTATCGGTGAAGGTGGTTCAGGTGGAGCGTTGGCAATCGGTGTTGCAGATAGGTTTGCAATGATGCGTTACTCTGTTTTTAGTGTTATCTCTCCTGAGGGTTGTTCAGCAATTTTATGGAGTGATCCGGCAAAAGTGGAGGCTGCAACCAATGCGATGAAGATCTTGGCGGATGACCTTAAAGAGCTTGATCTTATCGACGACATTATCAACGAGCCTCTTATTGGGGCGCACCGTGAAAAAGAGGCAGCTGCTGAGGCTATAAAAGAGTATTTCTTGGATGAAGTTGCAAAACTCAAAGCAATGAACGAAGAGGATCGCATGGAAGCAAGATACGCCAAACTTGTTAAACCGGGGGCTTTTGCAGAGTAATTTTTACTCCTCTCGTTTTTCCTCTACACTTAGGGGGTTAAATTTTGGTCGCTTGAGACGTTTTGCCTCTTTTGAAAAAGCGATCAAATCTTCTACAGTTTTTATATCATCAGTTAAATTCTCCAATGACAATAAAAAAAGCCCGTAGGTTGTCAGTACATCACTCATTGCTCTATGGTGTGTAGCATTTGGGTTGAGTCTTAGTGATTCGTTAAGGTATGAAAGAGCATATCTATACGAAACGATTGTGCGCTCAGCTAGAGCGAGTGAGCAAAGTGAACGATTAAGCAAAGCGGGTAGTCCCACTTTTTCCATGCTTTGAGAGATAAAAAGATAGTCAAACTTCACATCGTGTGCAACAAAAATCGCATCACCCAAAAAGGTGTGAAACTGCGCTAAAACCTCTTTGAGTGGTGGGGCATCTTTGGTGTCCTCAGCGCTAATGCCTGTGATTTGTGTGATGGCTGGATTGATCTCTTGGGTAAAAACCAAAGATTCAAACCTATCGACGATCTTTTTGTTTTTTACTTTGACTGCTGCAATCTCTATGATTTGGTGTTTCTCGATTTTGGAGCCGTTTGTCTCAATATCGACGATGCAAAACTCTGCTTCTTCTAGTGGGATGAATTTGGTATTGAAGTAAAAATACCCCTCATGTTTGATGATGTGGAGACCTTGAAGCCTAAAAAGCTCAAGCGAGGTGTCTAACTCATCGTTAAGTTGATCTTGAAGGGTCTTGAGTGAAAGCCCTTTTGTGGAGAGTCTTGTGATGCTTTTATCATCAAGTGAGATATTATGCCTTAGCATTGGCTATAAACTCTTTTACTTTTTGAGTATCTTTAACACCCTTAGATGCCTCAACCCCACTGCTGACATCAACGCCATAAAAACCATAAGGCTTCACACTTGCAACATTGTTCGCATCAAGTCCGCCTGCTAAGATCATCTTAGAGCAGTCAACCCCGTCAAACCACTCAATATTGATCCGCTTGCCTGCACCTCCGTACGCTTCACAGTAGACATCTATCAGTTTGTAGTCATCTGGGTATTTGTGTATATCCTCTTTTGTTTTTGCTCTAATGACTTTGATGTATGGTACTGTCAGGGCATTGCAAAACTCTGTATCGACATCGAAATGGAGTTGTGCCAAAGTTGCCCCTACCTCTTTGCATGTTTCATTGATCTTTTGGGGTGTATCGTTGACAAAAAGGGCTACTTTTTCTACAAAAGGGGGAAGTCGCTGGATAATCTCTTTGGCTTTTTGTATTGAGATGTAGCGAGGGGACGGCTCATAAAAAACAAAACCGAGCGCATCGGCACCCGCATCGATTGCCATCATTGCATCTTCATAAGATGTTATGCCACAAATTTTACAGCGCAAAGGTTATACCTGTAGTGATCTAATCGCTGCAGCGCGATCTTGTTGTTTAAATACATAGCTACCGGCTACCACAACATCTACGCCTGCTTCTTTGAGTGCATGGATATTTTTATCACTCACTCCGCCGTCAACCTCGATGAGACAATTTGGATTGATCTTATCGCGAAGCGTTTTGAGCCTGTTTGCTTTTGGGATCACCGTATCGATAAAGCTTTGCCCGCCAAAACCGGGATTGACACTCATAAGCAGCACCATATCAAGATCTTGAAGTAAAAACTCGATCGATTCAGGCGGTGTGTGTGGGTTGAGTACAACAGCCGCTTTGATACCATAACTTTTGATCTTTTGGATCAATCTGTGTGGGTGTTTCTCCTCTTCGATATGAAACGAGATATATTCAGGTTTTAAAGGAGCAAAGAGTTCGACAAAAAAGGTATTGTTCTCAACCATCAGGTGGATATCAAGCGGCTTTGTGGCAGCTTTTGCTACACTGCTTACAACAACCGGTCCAATCGTAAGGTTTGGCACAAAATGCCCATCCATCACATCAACATGAACAAGATCACATCCGCCATCGCAGATCTCTTGAACGTCGCGTGAGAGGTTTCCAAAATCGGCAGAGAGTATGCTTGGTGCTACTAACATTTATATTCCTTAATGTACTTTCTGCGAAGAATTATAGAAAAAAATAGCTTTTATCTTGTTAAGAAGAAGAGGAACTTGTCATCGTTGAAGTTGAGATCAACCTCGACCCCTTTTTTCCCATTGGTAATCTCCAACAGTCCGTCAACATCAGGATAGGTTCGAGGCAGTGTAATATCGACACTGATGTTTTCATCTGCAAGAAGTGTTTTGATCTTTCCACCTACGATGTTGACAAGTTCAGCAAGTGTGTCAAGCACCATCTCTTGATCGTCTGTTGCTTCACCAATAAGCAACTCACACGCTTTTTTTGCAATACCAAGAGGACAAACAAGCACAACCATACCGTCAATATCGCCGTAAAAACCAATGGAGCTGGCTATCTTGCCTTCTTTTTGCTCTATAACAAGGTTATCTACCTGTGCATTGTTTTTAATCGCTTTGGAGTTTGTCATCATCTCAATAGTTGCTACAGCTGCATCGATGAAATTTGGCAACTCTGCTACCACAGGTTTATTGAGGGCTCGTTTGTTTTTTGTTGCTGCAGCACTGCTGGCACCCAGTTCATCAAGAAGTTCTTTATTTTGTAAAATATCATCCATCTGCTCAAAAAACATGATCCCCGAGTCTTCAAGAGTCTCTTTAAAAGAGATGGGTGTTTTGTCAAAACTCATACCAACAAAGCAGATTGTCGCGTTAAATTCTGCTGCAGATGAAGCAAGTTTGGAGAAAAAGTTCATCGCATGGACATTCATGCTGACCACCTTGTAGGCATCAAAGATAAAAAGACGAAACCCCACATGCAAAGAGTTGTTGTGATACTCTATGTTAAAACTGTTTCCTATCTCAGCATCTAAAAATGAAGAGACTGTATAGATGATAGCATTGCCCGTAACACGTGTAGCAACTTTTTGTCCCATCTGTCCAAGGTGGGTATTTTCGATGATAAGATCATAAGCATCAGAATTTTGTGACTTTTCCTCAAACTCCTCTTTTGTTTGGGCAATAACGGGGTTGTGTCCGTTGTCGTGGAGCTCTATGGCCATTGCAGCGCGCTGTGACTTGTCCTCACTGTAAAGAAGAACATTTTTTTGCTGATTTTTAAAAGATGGGGAAAAAAGTTCGGCAACAGCGAGGGATTGAAAAAGTGAGAACATCAACTCATCTTTATAAAATGTTTTAATTG
>VCAY01000042.1 GCA_013607635.1 Campylobacterota bacterium | reverse complement strand
AGTGCCTATTTATGGGCTTTAATACTCAACTTAAGTTCGTGGATTTAGTGGAATTTATGTGCGAAAGTTGAGTTAATTTGTAATTTTTTCGTGAGATTATTTTAATATTGGGTAAATTTTGAAGCAATTATTCATTGATGATTGTATAGTGCAGCTCTCTTGCTGCATCAAAAAGAGAAACCACTTTAATCCATTCTCCTTGCTCAAATCCGCAATGATCTTGACCAAAATAAGCCACAACGCTACTTTGTACTAAAGGAGAAAGCATCCCTGAACCTATTTTATTATCGCGTGTAGGGTAGAAAAGGCCATCTTGTAGATAACCCAGAATAATATTATCACGACCTGGTCTGATTTTGAGTGCTTTTGCTGTTTTTACATACAACGGCTGTGCAAAACATTTAGATGCACCCTGTTTCTTATAAAGTGGAGGGATTGCAAGGGAAAAAACATTAAGCATCGTAGTCAGTGGATTACCCGGCATTGCCATAACCAATGTTTTGTCCATAATCCCCATCATCGTAGGGCGACCCGGTTTTAGATTCACTCCATGAAAAACAGACTCAAGACCGTTACTACTAAATGCCTGATACAAAAAGTCAGCATCTCCCATACTTATCCCACCTGTAGAGATGATAACATCATACGACTTTAGTTTAGAGATAAACTCTTTTGATTTTGTAAGATCATCAGGGATTGCACCGGCATATTTTGGTGCAAATCCATACTGTTTTAGTAGTGCTACAATCCCAAATGCATTGGCATTATAGATCTCATCCTCATCAGCCACTTCCCACGGTTCTTTAATCTCATCACCACTTGAGACAACAGCGATTGAAAGTGGTGCCACAACCTTTATGGCAGTGATCCCCTGTGCTGCAAGCAATGCGATATGCGCAGGTGCTATAATCTCACCCCGAGCCAACAGCAGCTCTCCTTGACGCAACTCTTCCCCTTTTTTACGAAGATTAGAACCTTTAACAAGTTTTGGCACGGTTACAGATGTTTCTGTAACATCTTCACACTGCTCGATCGGTGCAATAGTATTCACAGAAGGGGGAACTTTCGCTCCGGTCATAATCTTACAACACTCACCCTCTTTAATCGCACACCCATCTTTCTCACCGGCAAAAATCTTCCCGACAATTTTAAGTTTTTTACCCCCATCTTGTTCAAGATAAGCAAAACCATCCATCGCAGAGTTATCAAATGAGGGGAGATCTTTTTTCACAAAAACATCTTCTGCCAAGATAGAGCCCTGCGCATCCATTGTTGGAAGAAAAAAAGACTCTTTTTTAGGCTCAATCACCTCCATGATTCTCATTTGTGCTTCTTGAAGTGAGATAGATGTAAAGTGTGGCACGATCCCCTCCTACTTCAGTCTTACTCTAACTGAGGCTTCATGGGCTGTAAGCCCTTCAGTATTGGCAATGAGTGCACACTCCTGCCCACACTCATGAATAGCTTGTGCGCTAAAAGAGATGATTGAAGATTTTTTCATAAAGTTTTCAACTCCAAGCGGAGAGTAAAACTTTGCAGTTCCCCCTGTTGGAAGCGTATGGTTTGGTCCTGCTATATAATCCCCAATCGCTTCGGGAGTATTGTGTCCAAGGAAAATCGCACCCGCATGTTTGATATACGGCAGCAGATCAAATGGTGATGTAGTCACCACTTCAAGGTGTTCCGGTGCGATCTCGTTCATCAACTCTATCGCTTCATCCATATCTTTTGTCACAATGATAGCTCCACGCTCTTCGATCGATTTTCTGGCGATCTCTTCGCGGGAGAGTTTTTGCAGCCAGTTTTCTATCTCAACCTTAACAGCATCAGCCAATGGTTGCGACGGAGTGATCAAAATTGAGCTTGCCATCTCATCGTGCTCAGCCTGAGAAAGCAAATCAACAGCGATATGGTTGGCATTGGCACTCGCATCGGCTAAGATCCCTATCTCGCTTGGACCTGCAATCATATCGATATTGACATCGCCAAACACCATCTTTTTGGCAGTTGCAACAAAAATATTTCCAGGCCCTGTAATCACATCCACTTTTGGGATATTTTCAGTACCGTAAGCCATCGCAGCAATTGCACTCGCTCCCCCAACTTTAAACACTTCAGTTACACCACATAAGTGACATGCCGCCAAAAGCAACCCATTTGGCTCATTATCGGGTGTCGGTGTACATACAATGATCTGCTTAACCCCTGCAACCTGCGCGGGAATAACATTCATAAGCAGTGAAGATGGGTATGCTGCTTTGCCTCCAGGGATATAAAGCCCTGCACTATCTACCGGTGTTACTTTTTGCCCTAGGATGGTGCCGTTTGCTTCGGTATCGAACCAGGACTTTGGTTTTTGTTTTTCATGGTAAGCTTTGATGCGATCGTACGCTACATGTAACGCCTCTTTGAGTTTGGCATCAAGATTCTTGTATGCTTTTTGCATTGACTCCGGTGCAATTTTAAGATCTGCATCACTCACAGGAGTCCATTTATCAAACTTTGCAATATGCTCTTTAAGTGCTTTGTTTTTATCTTGCTTGATCTGAGTGATGATTTTTCCAACGATACCGCTTACCGTTGCTATATCCATCTTACCACGCCCCAAAAGCTCCTCAAATTTTGTACCAAAATCGTTATCTTGCGAGTTTACGAACATCATCTATTTTGCCTTGTTTTTTTGTAAGTTGTATTCATTTTTGACCACTTTAAGTGCTTCTAAGAGATATTTTTCACCCACTGCTCCCACAAGAGGCTGATACATGGGCTCACCGTTTGGTTTTAAAAACCAAAGTGTAGGTGTTGCCGGTCGCCAGAGATATTGTGGAAATTTGTCACCCTCATCACTGTAAGCGATAATACTTACAAAATTTTTATTGAGCGCTTTGATCACCTGATCATTTGCAAAAGTAGTTTTCTCTAAAATTACACAATACTTGCAGCTGTGACGGGAAAAAACAAACAGTACAGGTTTGTTCTGTTGTTGTGCTTTTTTAATTCCGCTTTGAAAATCTGCCGCCCATTGAATCTCATTTGCCCATAAACTCATACCTGCTAGTAGCAGTACCCATACTAATTTTTTCATAATCTCTTCACCTTTTTTAAAACTTCTTTGGCACACTCTTGGGCTGACTTGTTTGTCACATCTACAATAATGTCAGCGACCTTAAGATATTCCGGACGTCTTGTATCGTAAAGTTCCCTTGCCTTTTTCAGATCTTTTAAGAGTGGTCTTTTTTTAATCTTTTTTGCTGCATTTGGGTGCTCTTTGATCCGTTTGATGATTGCATCAAAAGGGGAGTCAAGAAGCACTATTGTACCAATTTTTTTTAAATTTTTTTGTTTATAAAACCCGCCACCGGTTGAGATGAGGGTATCTTGAACACTCTTTTGCAGCCAATGGGAGACTTTTTTCTCCAATTTGCGGAAGTATGCCTCCCCCCTGGCCTCAAAAATAGTTTTAACTTTTCTGTTCTCCATACTCTCAATCAGATCATCCGTATCGAGTGCGATATAATCGGAATGTTTGATAATTTCTCTGGCTACACTCCCTTTACCGACACCCATAAAACCTATTAAAACGATATTTTTCATCAAAAACCTATTTTATAAACTCTTACCGTATTATAGTTTGACAACTATTAAACTACTATTTAAAAAGTGTTGGTATAATAACTTTTTTAAATTTTAACCTTCAAAGTTGGATAAACATGATGAAAAACAAAAAGATGTTCACTTTAGGATTTAGTTCCGTAGCACTTTCACTGATGCTACTTGGATCCAACACCCTCTTTGCAAAAGCAAGCCAAAAAGATGCTGAAGCGTCACGACTTGAAGCGCTTGCAAAGTTTACTAAGGTCATAAGCATTGTTGAGCAGTACGATGTCGATGAAGTCACCATTGAAGAGCTTATCGACAAAGCGCTTGACGGGATGATGAAAAATCTCGATGCACATTCAAACTACCTGACAAAAAAAGACTACAAAAACCTTAAAGTGCAAACTAACGGAGAGTTTGGCGGACTTGGGATCACGGTAGGAATGAAAGACGGAGCACTTACGATCATCTCCCCTATCGATGATACACCGGCAGACAAAGCGGGGCTTAAAGCCGGAGATATCATCCTAAAGATCAATGACAAATCAACACTTGGGATGACGATCAATGAAGCTGTTAGCTTGATGCGCGGCAAAGTTGGTGATCCGATCCATATAACCATCGTGCGTGAAGGTGAAAGCAAACCGATCAAAGTGAACATCATCCGAGGCAAGATCACGATCAACTCGGTGCATGCCAAAACTATCGACAAAGATATCCTCTACATTCGTGTTTCCAGCTTTGATAAAAAAGTCACCAAAGATGTAGCCAAAGAGATCAAAAAGTATAAAAACAGCACCAAAGGGATCATCCTAGATCTTCGCAACAACCCTGGCGGACTTCTCGATCAGGCTATAGGAGTTGTTGATCTTTTTGTAGATAAGGGGAAAATTGTTTCTCAAAAAGGGAGATACAAAAGTGAAGACAAAACCTACAGTGCCACAACTTCGGCAACTCTCACCGATGTACCTATGGTTGTACTTGTCAATGGGGGAAGTGCAAGTGCGAGTGAGATCGTCAGCGGTGCCCTGCAGGATCACAAACGCGCCATTTTAGTTGGTGAGAACACTTTTGGAAAAGGGAGTGTGCAGGTGGTTCTTCCTATCACAGAGGATGAAGCGATCAAACTCACCATTGCAAGGTACTACCTTCCAAGTGGCAGAACAATCCAAGCCGTTGGTGTCAAACCGGATATCGAAGCATTACCTGGTGAGAGAAAGACACACAAGAACGAATTTACGATCAAAGAAAAAGACCTGAAAAAACATCTTCAAGAGGAGCTTGCAAAAGTTGATGGCAAAAAAACAGACGACAAAGCTAATCAAAAAGATAAAAAAGATATAATCACGCCTGAAATTTTAAACAAAGACAATCAACTCAAAACCGGTGTTGATATCTTAAAGGCTCTTATCATAGCGAAGGATAGGTAAAAAAATGGAAAAAAAAGAGTTACTTTACGAGGGAAAAGCAAAAAAGATCTGGTCTACTGAAGACCCTACACTTGTGATCTCGGAGTTTAAAGATGACCTTACCGCTTTTAACGGTGAAAAAAAATCAAGCGAGGCAGGCAAAGGTGCACTTAACAACAAAATCTCGACAGAGATTTTTAAACTGCTTGCCAATAACGGCATCCCGACACACTTTGTCAAGATGCTTGATGATAACCACATGCTCCACAAAAAAGCGGATGTTATCCTCATAGAGGTGATTGTAAGAAATATTGCGACAGGATCACTCTCAAGAAACCTCGGTATTGAAGATGGGAAGGTTCTTCCTTTTACTCTCGTGGAGTTTGACTATAAAAACGATGATCTCGGTGATCCAAAACTCAACGATCAACACGCACTTATCCTCGGCTTAGTTGATTTTCAAGATGAGCTTGACAAGCTTCGCCGAATGGCAAGACAAATTAACGATATCCTCAAGCCTTACTTTGCTGACAAAGGGCTTAACCTTGTTGATTTTAAACTCGAGTTTGGTAAAGATATGGACGGCAATATCATTTTAATCGATGAGATCTCACCTGATAACTGCCGTTTTTGGGATATGGCTACAGGTGAGAAGATGGATAAAGACAGATTCCGTCAAGGTTTAGGTGGGCTCAAAGTAGCTTATGAAGAAGTTTTAAACAGAATATTAGGAAAATAGATGAAAGCAATTGTAAATATATTTTTAAAACCGGGTGTACTTGACTCTCAAGGAAAAGCGGTACATCATGCTCTTGATTCTCTTCACTTTGACACTGTCAAAGATGTTCGCATCGGTAAACAGATCGTTTTACAACTCGATGAGAGTGACAAAGAAAAAGCGATGGCTGATGTTACAAAAATGTGTGAAGAGCTTTTAGCAAATACCGTGATCGAAGATTATAACATCGAGCTTGTCTAATGAAAGTATCTATCTTACAATTTCCCGGAACAAACTGTGAGTTCGATACACAGTACGCTTTTGAAAAGCTGGGTGCTACCACGCAGATCGTTTGGCACAAGTCTGAATCACTTCCGGCAGATACCGATCTTTTAGTGGTTGCGGGAGGGTTTTCTTATGGAGATTACCTAAGAAGCGGTGCTATTGCAAAATTCTCACCCGTTATGAAAGCGGTTCAAGAGTACGCCGACAACGGTGGTAAAGTACTTGGTATCTGTAACGGTTTTCAGGTGCTTACCGAGTCTGGTTTACTCCCTGGTGCACTTAAACGCAACGAGCATCTGCACTTTATCTCAAAACATCACCACCTTAGAGTTGAGAACAATAACAACACTTTCTTGGCAAAGCTTAACAAGGGTGATGTGGTGAATATCCCTATAGCTCACCACGATGGAAACTACTACATCGATGAAGCGGGATTAAAAGAGCTTGAAGCAAACAATCAAGTGCTTTTAAGATACACCGATGCACAAGGCAACATCCAAAACCCTAACGGCAGTGTAAGCTCCATCGCCGGTGTTTGCAACAAAGAAAAAAATGTTTTTGGTCTTATGCCTCACCCCGAGCGTGCTATGGAAGCCGTGCTAGGAAGCGATGACGGTGTCGCCATGCTACAAGGATTTTTTGCGTCGTGATCCTTCGAGCCTTTTTTCTCTCTTGCATCTTTTTAGCTACCTTGTTTGCCAATAAAGTGATCTACAGCAGTTACTTCGATCTACCGCAAAGAGTAATAACAGGGCAGATTTTTACCGTCACACTTAAAACTCTCTCTACTGTCAAAGACTACCAGGAAATTCAATACAAGTTTGCTAAAAACAAAAGTATCAAACTTCTTAACACTACTCCTTATCGCACTGTTGAGGGGAAGTTCTTTTATGATAAATTTTACCTGCAAGCTCTTCAAAAAACTACAAAACTTCCAGATATCAAAGCAAAACTGATTGCACCACAGGAGTATAACACTACAATTATTCCCGGAAAAAGCCTCAAAGTTATCACCCTCAATCCGCCGAAAGATTTTTGTAATATTATCGCCAATGAGTTTGTGCTGACAAGATACAAAACAACAAAATACGACAACAAAAATAATATCATCATCTTTAGTGCTACTGCTAAAAACAGCGACATCGAAGCACTCCACTTTAACAATGTCACAAAACAGGGGATCGAGTCTGTTAGCCCCTCTTATATCGATAACGGAAAAATCACTTATTATATTGTAGTAGATAAAAAACTAGAAACTTTTTCGTTTCGTTATTTTAATCTACCGCAAAACAGATTTGTCCGAATCGATATCTCCATCATTGTAGATGATGACAGTGTGACCACACAAAGTGATCTTAAGCCAAAAAATCAATCCCATGAAAAGATCAAGATGTATATCGCTTTGGCAACAGCACTTGCGGGGTTTGCTTTCATTATCATCAGAAAAAAGTATATCTATTTACTCTTAGTGTTCATCCCACTTGGGTACATTCTTTATCTTGCAGCACCGCAACAAGAGATATGTGTCAAAGCAGGTTCTAAAATCCATCTTTTACCGGTTGATAACGGCACAATCTTTAAGATAACACAACAACAAAGAACCTTCTTAAAAGAGGGAGATGCCAAAAACTATACAAAAATAAGACTTGACAACGAAAAAATAGGCTGGATAAAAAATGCAGATACTTGCTCGAATTAACTGGTTTTTTGCAACGATCATCATCTTTAGTGCCTTGGCACTCTCTATATTGCTGCACTTTATTTTACCACGACCATATCCAAGAAAAATATCTTCATGGATGATCCGCCGACTTACATTTTTCTCCACAGAGGTTGTCGGCAAAGAGGCTGATGATGTAGAGATGTTTTTTATCAACCACCAAAGCGATCTTGATATCGGCATTATGGAGACCATTACTAAAAAAGATCTTACATGGGTCGCTAAAGACTCTCTCTTTCGCGTACCGTTTTTTGGCTATGCGATGACACTGCCTGAAGATATCCCTGTAGAGCGTGAAAATAAAAAATCACTCCTCAAACTACTCAAAGATGCCAAAGATCGTCTCAAAAAAAAGCGGGTCATTACAATGTTTCCAGAGGGTACGCGTTCACGAACAAAAAGGATGCTGCCTTTTAAACCGGGGGCTAAGATCATCGCAGACAAGTTTGAGCTCAAAGTGCAACCCATCGTACTTATCGATACTGCCGGATGCTATGATGTAAAAACATTTTACTATATGCCAAAAACGATCAAGGTGATTTTTTTAGAGCCCTTTGTTGCAGATAAGAATGACCCAAATTGGCTGAAAAATTTACGAGAAAAGATGCAAAAGGTTTATGATGATGAGCTTCACAACTCTTCTAGCAATCGGTAGCGGTGGTTTTATAGGTGCGGTTTTACGCGCCTATATTAACGCTCTTGTATCAAGCAAGATGGCGCATAATCTGCCTTTTGGAACGCTGAGTGTTAATCTTCTAGGCAGTTTCATTATGGGAGCACTCATCGCCTACTTTACCTACACATCACTACCGGTGCAACTCAAATCATTTCTCTCAACAGGGATACTTGGCGCGCTTACCACCTACTCCACTTTTGCGATGGAGAGTTTTTTACTGCTTCAGGGGGGAAGTTACATGTTGGCATTTGCCAATATGTCGCTGAACCTTTTTGGCACCATTATCATGGCTGGTGGAGGATATTACCTAGTCAATACCATCAAAGGCTAATCACCTCATCACTGCACCATTTAGCTAGATCCATATCGTGCGTAATAAGCAACATCCCCATCCCATCCAAATGCTTTAACAACATCTGCATCACATCAAGCTGGATCACATTATCAAGTGCCGATGTCGGCTCATCAAGTAACAAAAGCTCAGGTTGCATCAAAAGAGCCCGTAAAATCGAAGCACGTTGCAGCTGTCCACCTGAGAGTTCATGGGGAAGTTTATCTAGCTGGTTTGCCTCAAGCTTGAGAGCTTGGAGGTACTTACCCATTGCATCAAGCGATGCTACATCACTGATCTGGTTTTTGATCGAATAGCTTGGATGAAACGAGCTGTAAGGGTCTTGAAAAACTTCTGAGAGTTTAGCAGCTTTAATCTTGCCGTCAAGGGGCTTTAAATTACCAAGAATCAGCTCAAACAGTGTGCTTTTTCCAGCACCGCTTGCACCGATGATCGATTTAAACTCCCCTTTTTGAAGTGAAAAACTCAGATCTTCAAAAAGGAGTTTGTTTTTGGTGTATCCAAAGCTTAACCCCTCTACTCTTAGCACTTCTTGCAAAATTATCTAACCTATTTCACTAATGAATGGTAAGCTTTTGTCAACTCCTTATAGAGCATATCAGGTTTAAGATCAGGATTCTCTTCCCAAATATGCATCATCACCACATTATCCTCTTTACCATCCCAAATCTTGACATAGCTACCATCTTTATAACCGTTGTCTTGACGAAATTGGTTGAGGATATTTTTCCCAATATACAAACGATACAGTGTATCAAGATTAAGTCCGCTCATCACAACAAGCTCAAAGAAGTTTTCTATCATCTCGTTGATATCCACTTTCTCTTTAGCAACAGCCAGGCGGATAATATCCTCCACCTTTGCCATCACATCGTTCTTAATTGCATAAGGCTCTGTAGTATCGGTATCGATCAGCGAGAGTTTTGGCATATCTGAGATCATCATCGCCACATCTTCCACACCACCTAGCATTTGTTGATGAAACTGCTCGATTGCCAGTGACATGATAAAGTGCCAAACATCCACAACCTCGATCTGCAGATTCGCCCAATCTGGCTCTTGATGGATGTTTTTCCAGTGTTTCCACGAGAAGCTATCGATCATCTCAGCACACTCCATATAGATACACCGCTTCCAGTTGATATGTTTTTGATTTTTCGTGATCCCCTCGATCCAGTTCTCACCGTTTGTAGCATCATTAAGTTGGTTTTGTAGTTGTAGCATTATAAGGATTTTGCTGTTCATTGGTTCTCGCTTTCGTATGATTAAAATCAGTCTGCAATCGCTAACTTTACTAACATTTTATCTACTTTAAAACAAAGATTTATAAATATTTTGTCTATCCACATTATTATACCTACCCTTATTGTCAAATAGCACATTATTAAATATTCTTGTAAGTTTTTTATTACTTTTTATTCTCTCTTTAATCTTATCATAGTTCTTAAAAATTCTAAGCTCATTATATAACCCAAATAATTCCATACCAAATTAGACAACAAGCTAACTTGCTCTATAATTAGGTACTTACAAACGAAAAA
>VCAY01000041.1 GCA_013607635.1 Campylobacterota bacterium | reverse complement strand
CTTAAATAATTGTAATAGACGGTTATGTTGTCAATATTCTTCAAGCTTTTGCTTGCTTAGTTTTCAATGATCTCAAACACCTAATGGCGTTTATGGACGGGAATTTTATCTTGTTTACGTTTTAATGTCAAGAGTTTTTACGACAAATTTCAAAATTTTTTTCTTGTGTTTCGTTTAGAAAAACGCTTTAAAGAAGCTATGGGCACCTCTAAAAAGTTGAGATTACTATAATATACCTTAGATTAACTTAGATTAAAGAAGTGGCTAAAATCTCTTGTTTTTAGTGTTTGTTTAGACTTTGTTGGATTAGTTTACATTGATAGATGGTGGACAATGAGGGATTCGAACCCTCGATGGCTTGCACCATACTCGCGTTCCAGGCGAGCGCCTTCGACCACTCGGCCAACTGTCCATTTTTAAGAAGATGTTATTATACAGTGCAAAACCACAAAAACCACTTAAAATCAACTTTTAAGTAAGATAGCAGAAAAGTGGGTGTCAAAAATACACTCAGGTGTGACTATCATGGACGAGCTTAACATTGTTAGCAAAGGTGCTGGGATCACATTTTCTTATCCAATCTCCAACACGAAAGGGATCACTCTCAAGCGTGGCGATCTATAAAAGATCGCCATAATCGTAGCGAGAAGGATCAACATAGATCTTCTTGCCTACTCTCACAACCCTCTCATCATCAAGTTTTTTAAACTTTTTAAGCACTCTTTGCATCTTTTTCTCAGAGAGTTTTAACGACTTAAGATGTTTTTTCAGTGAGATGAGTGAGTCCTCAGAGCCTCTATCATCAATCTGTGCATCAAATGTCACAACCTCTTCATCTTTGGCAGGCGCTTCAAGCATAAACTTCGATGCAACGGTTTGTAAAATATTTTTGAGTTGTTCATCTTTTTCTTTGTAGATTCTCTCAAGCTTCTTACGCTCCTCTATAAGCATCTGCTCTTTTTGATCGCGCAGCGTTCTTGTCTCATCTTCAAGCTTCTCGATTCGCTGTTGCAGTTTGGCGTTTTGCTCTTCAAGAAATTTTTGGTACTTACTGCTGCTTGTTGACACAGCTTTTCTTGCAAGCACTTTTTTCTTCTCATCCACCACTACAAGTTTCAGTCCGTTTTCCACAACACTTTGTAGTGAGCCACGCCTGATACGGTTATGGATCGCCTCTTTGGATACTCCGAAAAATCTTGCTGCTTCTTCAACGCTCATCTTTTTCATCACTACACCCTTTATCGCATATTTTCAAATTTTAGTGGAGCTTCCCACTCACCCTCACGCACCATCTTCATCACCTTTTGCAAATCATCGATATTCTTGCCTTTAACACGGATCGAATCCCCCTCAATCTGTGCTGTCACTTTGAGCTTCATCTTTTTGATATCGGCAACGATCTTTTTTGCCTCTTTAGACTCGATGTAGTCCACCACTTTGTAGGTTGCTTTTCTGGTTGTGCCACTTGCATCTTCCACTTTGAGCTCATCCAAAACTTTAGAAGAGAGCCCCTGCTTTAAAAGTTTTTCTATCACAATGTCTTTGAGTGCATCAAGCTTGTTGTCCGATGAGGCTACTAACACTAACACCTTTTCTCTCTCTTTATAATTAACTTCGTAAGTAGTTCCTTTAAAATCATACCTGTTGGAGACTTCACGATCAACTAGATTGATCGCATTTTTAAATAGCTGCACATCCACTTTTGCAGTTATATCAAATGAGTGCTCTTTGGCCATCACTAACCTTTTTTGTTTTAATTATAACATAGTTTGTTAGTTTGTTAAAAAATCGGATCCCCATCACCTAGCCCAAATCCACCACCAAAACTGCCGAAATTTGGATCGATATAACCAAACTGCGAGGATTTGGCGCGCAGTTTTTCAATATCTGCTTTACTTGAGATGTTTTGTGGACAAACTACCGTACAGTTGTTGCACAAAGTACAATCCCAGATACCGTTTTGCTGGATCGTGTCGATCTTGGTTTTTGGCTTAATTTCTCGTTTATCGCTTACATATTTCCAAACACGCGTGAGTGCAAAAGGTCCTAAAAACTCCCCATTGACCGCATAAACAGGGCAGGAGGAGTAACACGATCCACACAAGATACAATCACTTTGCACCTCATTGACCTTCTCATCCTCATGATTAAGTGCCATCTTCGCAAAACTCTCTATCCACGCTTTGGCATTTGCATTTTTTTGTAGTGCGCTATCCATATCGACAACCAAGTCACGAACTACGGGCATATTGTTGAGCGGCTCAACTCTATCGCCATCTTGCACTTTGTAAGAGCACGCCAAAACCTCCTGCTCATTGACACGCATCGCACAACTACCACACACACTGCTGCGACATCCACTTGAAAAAGCAAGGGTGTTATCGATCTCGTGCTTGATCTTCTGCAAAGCTTCAAGTAAAGTGTACGCACCCTCCGCTAGCTCATAGGTCGTATAGCCCTCATCTCTTTTTACACTTATCTGCATCACTCAACCTCCACATAGTGCGCACCGCAGCTCTCTTTGCGATCCAGCGCACTTTGAACCATAACTTCACTCACTTCTAAAATGTTTCGAAACTCTAAAAACTCCTGTTTGTTTGTGTTATAGACCAAAGAGTTGTCGCTCCACCCCATCTGTGGCAACTGCTTTTTTAGCGTTTGGATCATCTTAAGTGCCTCTTGCATCTGTGAGGTTTTTCTTACAATCCCCACCTTTTCATACAGCACTCTTCCAAGCTCCTCTTTTTTGACATAAAAATCGATCTCGTTGCTAAATTTTTGCTCCAAAAAGCAACCTTGTTGCTGAGGTAGCCCAATCTTATCTGTTTGTGTTACATGCAGTGCCGCATTTTTACCCGCTTCCCTGCCAAATACAACAATCTCAAGCAGGGAATTACCACCTAAGCGATTTGCACCGTGCACACTATGGTTGGCACACTCTCCACAGGCAAATAAACCGATGATGTTTGTTTGTAAGTGGTTATCAACTGCCACACCACCCATAGTGTAGTGTGCTACCGGCTTGATAGGGATAAGATCATGCACAGGATCAACATTTTCATACAACTTGGCAAGTTTTCTCTCTTGAGGTAAACCCTCATCAATAAACTGCTCTCCCAAATGGCGGATATCCAAAAAGATATCTTCCCCCTTTTTTATCTGCGCATCAATAGCGCGACTCACCTCATCTCTGGGGGCGAGTTCGTTGGTAAATCGCTCCCCCTTGGAGTTAAGCAAGTATCCCCCCTCACCACGGGCAGATTCGCTGATAAGGATCGAAGAGTTTTTAAGACCGGTTGGGTGAAACTGCACAAACTCCATATCTTTAAGCTTGACTCCCGCTCGAAGGGCTGCTGCGATCCCATCACCGCTTGATGCTTTGGAGTTGGTGGAGTATTTATCATAGATGCGGCTGTATCCACCCGTTGCGAGCACAACCGCTTTGGCGAGGTAGGTTTTTACTTCAGAGCTTCGCAAATAAAGCACTTTCGCACCACACGCTTTGCCATCCTCATCTTTTAAAAGCTCTAACAAAAAGCTATCACTCACAAACCGCACACCCAAAGCGTTACATCTATCGTAAAGTGTATGCAAAATCTTCAGCCCTGTATAATCCTGTGCATAACAAGCCCTCGGAGCACTTGCCCCTCCAAGGCGGCGTTGGGCTATTTTGCCATCTTCGGTGCGGGAGAAACACACACCGATACTGTCAAGATACTCTATAGCATCTATCGCTTGACTACACATAAACTCTACAGCCGCTTCATCGGCAAGTCCGTGTGCAGATTTGAGGGTGTTTTTGATGTGATCTTCTACACTATCCTCATCCACATTCCCAAGAGCGGCATTGATCCCACCTTGAGCCATACAGGTTTGACTTCGAGTTGGATACTCTTTAGTCAGCACTAAAACATCCACACCCGCCTCTTTTGCTGCAATAGCCGCCATCAAACCGGCACCCCCTGCACCAATTATTAAAACATCAGTCTTCATACACTTCTATCCCTTTTTTGTTTTATATTGCCGGTGGTTTTATAAGTTTATTGTAGAGGCTCAGATCCGAGCAATTTAAAAAAGCATCTCTTTGATATTCTCAATAACTCCGGCTATCAGTTTCTGCCTTGCTTCAACACTCGTCCATGCAATATGCGGTGTAAGATAAAGTCTCTCTTTGTGCTTGACTTGCAACAGTGGTGAATCACCTGACAGAGGCTCTTTAGAAAAAACATCCAGCCCAAAAGAGATCTCTTTTGCATCAACGATCTTGGCAACCGCCTCTTCGTTGATGATCCCACCTCGCCCAAGATTAAGCACAATAGCACCATCTTTACATCTAACGAGATGCTCATAATCCAAAAGGTTGTCTGTTTGCTCATTGAGCGGTGCATGGATAGAGATGATGTCGTTGGTCTCAAGCAGGGTTTGCAGATCAACTTGCCTATAATTATGGTTGCTGTTTTTCCCACTTGTGGAGTAGTAGGTAACATCTGCACCAAAACAGCTTGCTACTTTAGCAACTCCGCGCCCTATCTCACCAAGCCCGATGATCCCCCATTTTTTCCCCTTAATCTCAAAAAAAGGGTGGCTTACATCGGTAAAAACACCACTTTGTGAGTAGCTGCCGTTTTTGACACTCTCATCGTAATAGCGTGAATCTCCTACAAGATAAAACAACATTGAGAAGGTGTGCTGTATCACCGAATCTGTCGAATAACCTGCCACATTTTTTACTGCAATGCCGAGCTCCTTGGCAGCTTCAAGATCAACATTGTTCATCCCTGTTGCTGCCACACAGATAAGATGCAGATTGTTGCATGTAACCATCATCTCTTTAGAGATAACAACCTTGTTAGTAACGATAACGTTAGCATCACTTATACGCTCTTGTGTTTGGCTTGGCGTAGTTTTTTCATACACCACAACCTCCCCAAACTGCTCAAATCCGCTTAGGTCAGTATCACCAAAAGTGATAGCATCAAGTAGAACTATTTTCATCTTAGTTGTCTTTGATCTTCTCTATAAGTTCACGAGATTTCTCAAGTGCAGCATTTACCTCATCAAACACCAACGCTACTGCCAAACGGCGCCCTTTGTGTGCCTCAGGCTTACCAAACACCCTCACAAAGGAGTTATCACTAAAGAGTGAATCATCCACATCGATCACCGGTGCGTAGTTGTGTGCGTTTGTTTTGTACGCCGCACTTGCTCCATCACCATAAAAAGTAAACCCTAAAGGAAGCCCGAGAACTGCTCGAAGATGCAAGGCAAACTCACTTTGGCTTTGGGTGATGAGCGTGACCATCCCCGTATCGTGTGGACGAGGAGAAACCTCAGAGAAATAAACCTCATCCCCTTTAACAAACATCTCAACACCAAAAAGCCCTTGCCCACCTAAACCATCGGTGATCTCTTTGGCAATCTTTTGGGCATTTTGTTTTGCTTTTTCGCTCATCCGCATCGGTTGCCAAGAAAACAGATAATCTCCATCACGTTGCTCATGGCCTATTGGCTCACAAAATACCGTCTCTTTGCCGTTTCTTGCCGTTAGCATTGTGATCTCATAATCAAAATCGACAAACGCCTCCACAATCAGCTCGCTTGCATCACCTCTTGCCTCTTTTGCCTGCTCCCAAGATCTATCGATATCTTCAGGACTTTTAGCAATCGATTGTCCGTGTCCGCTTGAGCTCATCACAGGCTTGATCACACAAGGGTATCCCATTGCATCGGCTGCTTTTGCTAGCTCCTCTTTGGTTGTGACAAATCTGTACGCGCCTGTTTTAAGCCCCAAAACCTCTGTTGCAAAGGTGCGGATATTTTTTCTATTCATCGTTTTTGAAACGGCGTTGGCATTTGGAATAACATTATACCCTTTGTCTTCTGCTTCAAAAAGAGCATCGATACTGATCGCCTCAATCTCCGGCAAGATATAGTCTGGCTTTTCACGGTAGATGATCTCTAACACGGCATCTTTGTTTTGCATATCGACCACATAGCTTCTGTGTGCTACTTGGTGTGCAGGAGCATTTTCATACTTGTCAACCGCGATTGTCTCAAGTCCTAATCTTTGGGCTTCAATTACAACTTCTTTACCAAGTTCACCCGAGCCTAACAACATCACTTTTTTGGAGTTTGATTTTAATGGAGCGCTAAATTGCATCGCTATAACCTCTTCAATTTTTCTATCAAAAAGATTATAGCAAAAGAGGGATTAAACTATTGTTTTAATCCTATGAGGGTTTGAAGAAGTTGATCAGAAGTGGTAATCGTTTTACCATTTGCTTGAAAACCTCTTTGGATGATGATAAGCTGTGTTAATGCTCTTGAGAGATCAACATTAGAGGCTTCAAGTGCCGCACTTTGGATAAACCCACGCCCCGCAGTAGCTGCAGTACCGATGATAGGATCACCCGAGTTGGCAGTTTGAACAAAAACATTACCACCCTCAGTTGCAAGCCCTTCGCCGTTGGTAAATTTTGCCATAGCGATCTGTGCCAAACCAAAACTTCTACCGTTTGAAAATGAACCGATTAGGGTACCACTTTGATCGATTCTAATCCCTACAAGATCCCCTCCGGTATAACCATCTTGAGAGATCCCAGAAGTTGCCGAAGCGCTATCAAAAGATGTCATACCATCAAACTTATTTGCCGTACCAAATGAGAGATTAACCTGCTGATCCGGGGCTGAACCATTATTTCCAGAGAACGATATATTTGGCGGGTTATAAGTTGCAAGCGATCCATCGTTATTAAATCTGATAGAACCCCTCTTCTCATTAAATGGTGCTGTCGTATCGATTATAGCAGGATCTGGAACGGTGATTTTTAAATCCCAAGTACTTCCGGTATTTGGATCAACGGAGACTTTTCTAAACTCCATACGCAGTGTGTGTTTTGAACCGAGTGAATCAAAAATATCGATAGAGCTTGAATGTGTTGCAGCATTAAAGCTTTGGGAAAACGCTTTTCCTCCACTACCTACAGGCAAGACAGCATTTAACGCTCCCATATTTCTTGTAAATTTTTCATTTTCAACAACTGTACTTGCTGAACGTTTATCAGTAAAGGGTGTAATTTTTACATTAAGATCATAATCATCACCTGTTGTAGAACCACCTGGGTTTTTGATAATAAACTTACCTTGATCACTGACACTAATCTCAATCTTGCTATCAATTGCACCGCCACTTCCATCAGCATCATAATTTCTTGCTTCATCTTCCATAAATTTTCTTAAATCTGCAATGGTTGTAAATGTTTTATCACCGCCAAGAGTATTAGCTGCTGAAGCTGCATTATACTGGTATCTATGTGCACTTGCATCAGCAGCATTACCCAATCCGCCACCGCCGCTATCAACAACAAAGTCGATATTGTGAGAAGCCGAACCATTCCCATTAGTGTTTGTAAGTGTAATTTTGTTAGTACTATCCACAGATGCGCTCACACCGGTAATTGCTGTTTTAGCATTGATAGCAGCTACATAATTATTGGCTGTTTCTGCCAGTGTCGCACCTGCTGAAGCACTAATGCTAACTTGGTTTCCGGCGATGCCAAGCTCTGGATCTACATTGAAATGTGCTGTTAAATTGGCATTGGCAGTTACTGTTCCCGGTGAAGCTGCAGCTGTTCTAAAAGAGATCCAAACACCTTGATTGTCTTGCAAAGAGAAAGCCTCCCCTGTTTCATTAAACATAACACCAAGATTACCGGAATTTACTGCTACACCATTACTGTCTGTTGCGGCCGGTTGCACATTACTTGCACCACTTGCTATCTGATAAGCCGGAGAGAAACTTTTAACAATATTTCCAGAGTTAAGATTTGCTTTTAAAACAACCTCTTGTGTCGCTTGAGCAGGTGTTGTAAGACCCGGTGGAATATTAATATCTTCGATTGGTGCTGTTGAATCAACCTTGCCAGTTGCAGGATCACGCAACCACCCCTGAGCAATAAACCCATTATTATCAACAAAATTTCCGGCTGCATCAAACTTAAAATCCCCTGCACGGGTATATTTGTAAGTGTTCCCACCATCTGGAGAGATAATAAAAAAGCCATCTCCCTGAATTGCTACGTCTGTATTTTTATCTGAATTTTGCACACTACCTTGTGAGAAGATTCGTGTCATCGAACTGACAGTTGACCCAAGTCCAACTTGAACCGGATTCTTACCACCAAGTTTACCCTGTGGAGCTGTAGCGATCGCTTTTGTTTGCGCCAAAAGATCAGAAAAGTTTGCGCGAGAATATTTAAAACCTATAGTATTAACGTTAGCGATATTGTTTGATTCCACATCCATCGCTACCTGATGGGACTGGAGTCCTGCTACGCCTGAAAAAAGTGATTTTAACATAAGAAATCCTTTATCAACTATCTCTGTTGAAAGATAGAGTTAGTAAAGGATTAAAGCATAAATCGTTCCAACTTCCTCTAAAAACCCTAAGCATCCATCTGCAATGCTTTTTGGATCATTTGGTCTGCTGTTGTTACAGATCTAGAGTTAGCATCATAAGCACGCTGTAAAATGATGAGTTCTGTCAAACCCGATGTCATATCGTAGTTTGAACTCTCCAATCTAAAGTTTTGAATATCTGTTCCAATGATATTTTCTCCAGTTGCATTTTTCATAAAAAAAGCTTTACCACTATTATTGCTCTCTTGAAATCTCGTTGCGCTGATGCGGTTAAGCCCCTGATCATTTCCGAAATGATACACTGCAATCTGTGCGACACTGCTTTGGCGCCCATTGCTAAATGTTGCAACCACTTCGCCATTTTGGCTGATCAAATACCCTCGCAGATCACCACCTATAGTTCCATCGGCTATACTTGTGCCAGATTCAAATGGTCTGTCAATAGAGACTATCCCATCATAACCACTTCCAAGATCTATAGCAACAGGGGCGCCATTATTATCAATACTTGTTAATGTTGTTGAGCGCAGTGCTCCTGATTCATCAAAAGAGACTTCCCCATTTTTTGTACTGTAAATAGTCTTACCATCAAAAGACTGTACTGTCGCAGTAACATCAAACTGTGTTCCTGGAGGGGTCTGAATCGCTTTTTTTGTAAACTCAAGACGTAGGTGGTTTCTGTTATTTTGTGGATCGATCACTCCCGCACCTACTGTTACCGGTTCAGTACCAACACCAATATTGGCTATAAATTTTGCTTTCGTTGTCGGCTCAGGTGGATAAGTAAGCGTTTTTGGAAATCTCAACTTCTCCTGACGAGTGATATCGCCAAGTTTGACCTCGTTAAGTACTTCTGTTAGCACATTATCTTTGCTAATATTACCACCTGGTGTCCCCATCACACAAAGTCCATCGTTTGTCACAAGATCAGCATCGGAATTGATATTAAAAGAACCATCCCTTGTATAAAGAATATCACCATCGCCCTGCACCCCAAACCAGCCATCACCCAAGATGGCGATATCGGTACTTCTATCTGAAAGTTGTAGCGATCCCTGATCTAACGACATCGCTGTTGCTTGCATCCTTACACCCATCCCTATAGTTTGTGGAGAGAGCCCTGCCGAAGCAGTTGTAAGAGCTTCATCAAACAATGGTACGTAAGCTCGAAAACCTGTCGTTGAGATATTAGCGATATTGTCAGAAACTATATCGATACCGTCAGAGTAGTTTTTAAGTCCGGAAACTCCCGTGTAAAAAGCTTGTGTCATCATAGGACTCACCCTCCCTAATAGACTTCTTTAATATTATCTAACGGAACATAGTTTGATCCAAGTTTTAAAAATGTTTTACCATTATCAAAGCGAACAGACTCTATAGGATACGCGCCAAGTCTTGTTTGCTGCGTAGTACCACTTTGATCGGCATATCTTGCATTGACATGATAAACACCACTATCGGCCTCATTCCCCGTAGGTGTTTTACCATCCCATGTAAAGGAGTAAACACCTTTTGGATTGGTACCTACATCGATAGAACCAATAATGTTGCCACTACTATCACTAATCTCAACAACACCCTGTTGTATATCGTTTGGAAAATAGAGCTCAAAACTTGTTGTGCCACCCTCATCGTGTGCAATGGTATCTGTCCCGAGATCTGCTGTTTTGCCAATGGCAGCAATCGTTGCAAACTGTTGCGAATTTCCAAGTGATTTTGCAAGGTTTTCCAATGCTTTTTTAATATTGCCCGATGCCTCAAGTGTTGCAAGCTGTGAGGTTTGTGTCAAGATCTTTTCCGTATCCATCGGTGCGGTCGGATCTTGATACTGCAACTGCACCAAAAGCAGTTTCATAAAATCATCTTTACCCAAAACACCTTTTGGATTGCTCCCACTATTTGTCACAGCTGAGAGTGCTGCATTGTCTCCTGTTGGTGTAATAGCCACGATCTATCCTTTTATGCATAGTAAGGAACAACAATCTCTAAGCTGTTTTGCAGCTCTTGGTTTTGCTCCTCTGTTTCAAAATAACCATACTCATTTGAACCTTTTTGGTTATCTTGTCGTTGTTGGTGAGGGTGTGAACCACCACCATTTTGCTCACCTTGTGAACTAGTGTTAAAATTGAGTGAAGCATTTTGTATTCCATTATTTTGTAGTTGCACCTTCAGATCGTTGGCATTCATTGCAAGGGCATTGATAGCAGCGTTGTTTGAGCTAAGATTGATATGCAAGTTTTTTCCTCTTTGCACAACCGTTAAATCAACCTCGCCAAGATTTTGAGGATTGAGTTGTACTTTGACTCGTGTAAAGGGGGCTTTGTAATCTTCTATCGCTTGTTTAATATCGTGTGATAGATACTTGATCATCTGTTTTGCTTCACCTAGTTTAACCTCAAAACTCTCTGCACTCTTTAGATGTAACGATGCATCTGATTTAGCAACATCATCACTCATACTCTCACCATGCAAAAGTAATTCTAGATTTTTTTGCTGCTCTGTTTTTGCGCTAGATGCAAGTACACGCGCTGTTGCTACAGAAAAGTCTGCTGTTTTTCCTGCCTCTTTTTGCACCTCTTTGGAAAGTTTAACACTCACAAACTGTTGTGTTGTTAGCTC
>VCAY01000040.1 GCA_013607635.1 Campylobacterota bacterium | reverse complement strand
ACTTTGTGTGATCTGTTGTTTATGAGCTGTTTTTGATTTTTTGAGCTCTGTTGGCAGTTGCTTTGACGCTACTGCAACATCTTGCACCTGCTCAAGCGTTATCTTTGAGACCTTAATCCCAAATTTTTTTGCTACCTGCATGAGCCCTTTGAGTGTTTTTGGCAACGAGACAATCTCTGCTTTTCTAAACCCCTCCAAAGTTGTTATCTTATTTTTAAGATACTCTTTTGCCTGCTTTATCAGCACCTTTAACTCACTAATATTAAGTGATTTGGTAACTTGAGTATTAAGCTGTGGCAGTGCTTCAATCTCCTTAAGAGCTTCAAGCCCCTCTCCCCCTAACAGTTGTAAAAGAGAGTTCTCACTGAGCCCTTTTTTATCGCCCATACTCACCCCATCATCCTCTAGTACAAGTACGAGTGAGCCGTTTTGCAAAATGTTTACACTCTCTTTTGCGTGCAAACCTTGCAACAGTGCAGAGAAAGAGATGTTGCCTTTTGCCTCTTTTGACGACAAAGCAAGTGGTGATGCAACTGTTTTTGCATCCGGTTTGAGATCTAAAGTCACCATTTTCTCTTTCCCCTTTGTAAAAAGTTTGCTACAATATGACTTAAAAAAGCATTTTGTGTTCCATAAAACCAAAGATTTCAGAGAAGTGATGCAAAAAAAAATAGTTATACTCCTGTTACCGGTACTACTTTTAGGGGAGCGACTTTATGAGTCAAGATACTCGAAAGCCAACAAAAAAGCAATGCAAAACCCGAAGATAAAATGTCGTACAGTGTGTGATAAAAAGATCTACAGACAGCAAGAGATCAGCGAAGCGATCAATTTTTATCGCAACGCCAAAGAATACAAGTTTAATACCAAAGGCAATTAACTTGCAACCAAAGGGCACCTCTAAATAAATTTGTATATCAAAGATATCTCAATCATTAAGCGTTACAAGTACCCCTTTTTTCAAATTGGCTATCTTGTCCCTGTACTTTCTGATGGAAAACGCTTTTTGCTCAAAACTGATATCTTTAGCAAGATTGATCTTTTTAAGCTCTCTTTCGTAATATTTAATCAAAAAGGTGATCAGCTCCGATTGTAAAGCTTCTTCGCTCTCTAATGCCTTAATCTGCACATCTACCATGATTGCCATCAATTCACTTGCTTCACTTTGACCTTGGAGTGCCAGCGTAAATTCACGAGCATGAAACTGCAACATCTTTGGCTCAAGCACATCAAGCACCATATCAATAAATTGCGGTTTCTCAAGAATTGTTTTAATGAGCGAAAGCTCCCACATATCTCTATAGCTATTTTTTTGAAGCATCTGTGGTTGGGAGTGCTGATTTGGTGTAATTTTAACAAGTGAAGGAGAAACCCCAAGCCCACCAAGTCGCGATGCTAGGTAAGTTTTATACTCCTCTTGCAAAATGGGGCTAAGGGTTTTAAGATACGCTACACCCTCCGCCATACAACTCTCTTTGGCTTTTGGATCATGCAGATCGTAAAGCGAGAGCAGCTCATCAAGCACAAACTCTATAAAAGGCTTCGGAGAGTGAAAAATCTCTGAAAGTTCTTGCACTTTCCCCTCTTTGACCATGTCAGCTGGATCCATCCCCCCATCAAACACCACAACACCACCGTTAAATCCAGCAGCACTGAGTAATCTACTTGCCTTAAGCGCTGCTGCGCGTCCTGCCTTATCACCATCATACGCCATAATCACTTTAGGCTCACCCTTGCGAAGCAATGGCAGATGTTCACTTGTCAGTGCCGTTCCAAGGGTAGCTACCGCATTGTCAAATCCCACTTGATGCAACATAATCACATCAAGATACCCTTCGGTGATGACAATCTCTTTTTTCTTGAAAATCGCCTGTTTTGCAAGGTTATATGCATACAGCAAGCACGATTTGTTAAAAAATTTTGTCTCGGGGGAGTTAACATATTTTGCCGCATGTCCCGTGATGGTTCGCCCACCAAACCCGACAAGCGAACCGTTAGCGGAGTGAATAGGAAAGGTGATACGCTCAATAAAACGGGCATAACTCTGCCCTCGATCGCTGTCATATCCAACAAGCCCCATCTCCACCGCTTCACTGAGGGTAAATTGTTGTGAAGTGATAAAATTGATCGTCTCGTGCGATTTTGGTGCATACCCGATCCCAAACTGCTCAATGCTGCTCTCATAGATGCCTCGATCTTTAAGGTAAGCAAGTGCTGTTTGGTTACGTGCGAGTAGTGATTGGTACCACTCATGCAGTTTTTCTATAACTTGTGAGCGTGGTTTGTTATTTTTGTTATTGGTGTAGGTGAGAGTGAAGTTATAGTTTTGTGCGAGTTTCTCTATCGCTTCAGGGTAGTTAAGCTTTTCATACTCCATCACAAACCTGATCGAATCTCCCCCCACACCGCAACCAAAACAGTGGTATATCTGTTTTTGTGGACTTACAACAAAAGAGGGAGATTTTTCATCGTGAAAAGGGCAAGGAGCTTTAAAGTTTCCACCCGCTTTTTTTAACTCAATATACGATCCAACAACATCAACAATATCAAGTCTGGCTTTTAAAGCTTCTATGGAGTCTTGGGCAATCATAAAAAAGATTATAACTGCAAGTGGATTAAAAAGGGGTTATAAATCTTTGGAATGCACCAAAACATTATTTGGGTCAAGGATCAAAATATCTTTATAGAGCTGTTGAAGATAAGAGCTGTTTGTTGCCTCATAGATCAATGCCAACTGCTCCAAAAACAAAACATCTGCTGGATAAAGCGCTAACATCTTTAATGTTATCTCTTGGGCAATTGCATATTTTTTTTGAGCTATCGATGCCTTAATAGCATAAAGATTTGCATAGTAGTTGTAAAAATCAACTTTCATAATTTCATACGCAAAGCTCTGTGCATCTTTATAGGAGTTTGTAGCGAGAAAAACTCGTACCAATCCCAGTTTTGCTTCTAGTGATACCGGTTTAATTAGTAAAGCTTTTTTATAGTACTTTTGAGCATCGGCATAATTACCATTGAGATAAAACAGCCATCCAAAGCGCAAGTTCAGCGTATACCCTTTTGGATATTTTTTATAAAGAGCAGAGAGCACTTTCAAAGCTTCAGTATACTTCCCCATCTGCTCATAATCGTAAGATTTCAAATAGTGTGCTTTTACAAAATCGCTTCCATTGGATCCATAAAGCAGCATAGATGTCATAAGACAGATCAAAAAAGCTTTCATAATCTAAAACTTATACGCAAAGCTAAATGATGCTACAGCACTCATACCATCTTCTTGCATCTTATATTCACGGTAGTTATTAAGCTCATAATTTAAAGATAAAGTACCGGAGGGTATCAAATAATACCCAACACCAAAACCGTAGCCGTTTTTCATAAGATCAAGAGTATTCATAACCGTTAGCCCACCATCTTTTACTCCTGTTTTCATCTCACCTGCGTACCCTTTAATTACAAAAAATAAACTCTTATAATAGAGTGTTTCACTTGCTTCATACGAAATATATGAATCTTTCGTATAATCACCTGTCATCTGATAATTGAGCTTCAAAGAAAAAAGATTACCCCAATTTGTACCCAAAACATTATAAGCACTAAAATAAGGGGTAAACTGCATAATCGATATACTTTTCTTCACATCAGCATCATCCATCCCATCTTTGTAGCTTGAATAATAGCTCTCTATACCATAACTGTACTTGTCATAATTAACATAATTATAACCACCAACACCGGCAAAAACGATAATGCCGTTATCTAAAAATATATCATTTGTATTGATATAATGAACACCTCCACGAAGCATAAAATTTTTGAAATATTGTGCATAGGCTAGTGTGATATCATCTTGTTGAAGATCTTCAATTTTACCATAAGGTGTGTTGGTTTTATACTTGGCTGTAAACCTGGTATAACTCAACTCCAAAAGATAACTCAAATCTCCTATATTTGCATAGACACCATAAAGCGATGATCTATCTTTAATGGACTTTGCCTTGTCTGCATCATATTTAATTGCTCCGGCAAACGGAAGCACAGTGGTAACATCCGCAAATAATGAGGCAACGCTCAGCGCTGTGTAGAGTATAATCTTTTTCATAATTTTCTCCTCAGTTGTGTCGTATTGTAACTTATAAGTGTTAGCGCTTTGTTAGTAGGCTCTAGGTGCACCTCTCCATACTTTGAGCTTATTTTTTTCCCATCAAATGTATATCTGCAAGCCTCTTTATAAAAATTAGGGTTAAACATCGAAAGAAACTCTCTTGCCATTGCCTCAACTTTTGTTTTAACAACGTACAATGGCAAATAGTCTGTAAAATTCACCTTACAAAAACTTACAAATGGAATACGGGGTGCGATCTTAAAAAGCATTTTAAGGTGAGACTCTTTCCCTTTATAGTTGTAAAAATAAAACTGCTGATAATCATTATAAAAATAAAGCTGGTTCTCATCTGCGTCTTCTAAAAAGAACTGCGAATATGCATCCATTTTCACCCTAAAACTGACCTGCTCGACATACTCTTGCTTTTCATACACCTCATAGGTAAAAACATCATCAAGTATGAAATGCAACCTTGAAGAGATGCTTCTGTCGCTAACAACAGCCGTTATCTTAGAGTTTTTTTGTGGGATTGTATGAAACAACAACTCCCCGTTTTGAATATATTCACTAAAACAAAATTCGGAGCCAAAGCCACCCAAAACACCTACAGACTGCGTTTGGATATGGATATGAGGCTCAGGAGAATAGCCACTGTTACCACACTTTGCAATAACACTGTTTCTCTGTACATAATCTCCAACTTTTACACTCAAAGAGTATTGCATCAAGTGGCTTATCTCTACAAAAAATCCTTCATCACTTTTAATGATGATGTAGTTTCCCCAGTTATTAATACGATCAACCTCTCCGATGATATTGTCAACCAAATCATGCCTTGCATCTACAACATAGCCACTCACTGGTGCCAATACTGACTCACCAAAAGCGTAGTAATCCTGTGCATAAAGTCCATCATTTTTATGAGTTTTCCCATCTTTTTTCTTCACAAAGTCATAAGCATATCTATACTCGCCCTTGTGTGTCCATTCATCATCAAATCCCTGATACACACTCCACTCGCCACTAAAAGGCAAAGCTATTTGCATGGGATTTGACCCAAAACGAAAAACCCTTGAAAGGTAGTTAGAGAGTGAATACTCCGGTGTAGCTTTTATCTCAAGATTAAACCCTTTATAATAAGTTATGGAGAGAATAAAAATAAACACAATTACAGTTATGTTAAAAGGAAGTGTAAACACGGGAATAGCATAATAGTTAAACAACATAGCAATAGCATCAGTTAAAAAAACACTAATAGCCACACCAATAAGGCTTAAAAAAAAGTTTTTGATCGTAGGCAGTAAAAAAACACCACAAAGTGCAACAGCTACCAAAATATAGTTAAAAGCGTAAGGATCATGCAATGCTTGTATGAACGATCCTATAAAATAGCTGTGAAGCAATACCCCAAAATAATACCCACTTAGCGCCATCACAAAAATGATGCGTGAAAACATCAAAACTACCACTAGCATCAAGAAGCCGGCAATATTAGTGGGAAGGAAAAAGATTGTGCCAAAAGACTTCAAAAAACCGCTAATAATCAAAGGAAGTTCTATGTCATAATGTGTTGAGTTGTTGATAAGTGTACTAAAAAGTCCCGAATAGTTAAGAGATGCCAAATAGATAAACATCGTCACCACACTAAAGGGGAGTGAGAGTATGGGGATTTTATAGGCACCAAAAAGACGATTTAGCATAAAACTAAACATAAAAGTAAATGCAGCACTCATCGCAATTAACACAATAGATGTCAGTGAAGGGATAAAAATATACCCTATCCCCATCCCTACCAAGAGGGAGTTGTAAATATAAAATCCCTGTGCAAGATACGCTTCTTTAAATTCGATTAGCTCCGCAAAAGCAATAGTAAAAACAACTGCAAAAATACCACTGATAGCTACGGAAGGATTGGTAAAGCCAATCATCAACAAAGCCAGTCCAACCCAAACATTATTTAAAAAAAGTAAAGAGCTATACGACTTTATAAAGCTATGCAGTAGTGTTTTGATGTTGCGCATAAGAGTTTACACCTCTTTATAGTTTACAGTAGCTAAATCATCTACTTCTTTAATGCAGTGAGCTTTACCATCCATATCTATAAGAACAGCTGCAGGTTTATAACGGATAAACTGCATCGCCTGTGTATAATTATAAGCACCGACCGGAGAGATACTCAAAACAGTACCACGATCAAGTGGAGGCAGCATAAGATTCTCTTCAATCACATCGATATTCATACACAATGGCCCATTTAAGATCGATGGTTCATTATCCCCCTCATATCTTTTATCTGTCTCTATTTTAAAGTTATACCAAGTAGATGTGTATAAAAGATTGACGCCTGCATCTAAAATATACCCTTTTTTCCCATCGGGAAACCGTTTGTATCCATGCACAGAGGTAAGCAGATATCCTGCTTCATCTATGAGTGCACGACCTGTTTCAAGATAAAGTTTTGGCAATTTCTCGCTCTTATTAAGATCATAGATAACATTGGTAATAGCTTCAGCATAATCATCGGCAGTCGGAATCACTACATCAACAGACTGATAAACCCCTTTAAGGTTTGATTTGCTTGCAAAACCGCCACCAAGATCTATATACTCAATAATCGCACCAAAATCGTTTTCAACCTGCTCTTTAAGTTGCATAATTTTTGTCGTTGCAAGTTTGTAGGCATTGGCATCTAGCATAAAAGTACCAATATGTGAATGGATCCCTACAAGGTGCATTTTTTTGCTCTCATACATCTTTTTCACTGCTTCATAAGCATCGCCACTTTCATAGTTAAAACCAAATCGTGACCATTGTGGATAGATCCCAGTATCCATATTGATACGGATTGCTACTGGAATATCCATATTTAGTTCAGTAGCTATTTTTTCTAAATCATCGAGTTCAAAAAGATTATCAACATGGATCTTTGCACCCTCTTGTACGGCGATTTTAAGATCTTCATACGGTTTGTAGGGACCATTGAAAATGATATCTTTACCCTCTATACCAAGAGCGCGGGCTTTTTGATACTCAAACTCACTTACTACTTCCGCGCATGATCCAAGCTTGTGAAAAATATTACAGATCTGGTTAAGATAATTTGTTTTATAGCTCCAACCAAACTGCACGTCAGGGTAACGAGAACTAAATGCAGAGTAAAGGTTATTATAAAGTTCTGTGATTTTTCTTTCAGAAAAAATAAAAACAGGAGTTCCAAACTGCTGTGTAAGCTCGTGAACACTTATGCCATCAATCTCAGTTCTGATGTTTTGTGTTTTAATTGGACTTCCATATTTTGAAGCCGTTGTAAAGTCGATTTTATTAATGGTTGGTTTTTGGTATGCTGATTTTTGCATAATTATAACTCCTTGGTTGATAATAATTTCATAAAGTTCGTAAAATCTGTTACAAGTTCTCCCGTATAACGGATATACATTTTGTTTTGTGGGTATTCTAGCTGAGGAGTAATCTCTTGTTTCTCCATAATCTTTGTTACCATCAATGGTAGGTTAATCCCTATCTCAGTAGCAAAATAAACCCATGCCGGAAAACGTGGATTGATCTCTATCATATATACCTGATTCATATTTGCCATACACTCAAGCTCAAAGGGTCCCTTCCATTTTGTTAAAGCGACAAAATCTTTGGCTATCTGCATCAGTTTTTCATTTTGTATTGTAACCCCTGTCCAGATTTTTCCAATCTCTGTTGTTGTAAGCTTTTTAATGGCAACCGCACCCACAAGAGTACCTTTACCATCACCAACACCTACAAGATTAATCTCCTCGCCGTCAACTACATCTTGAACAAGAACAGGAAAACCCCACTCATTGGATATTTTGTAAAAATACTCTATAGCAGCCTCCATATTATGTGCCATATACGCCTTATAATAATTTCCTTTAATCATCAATGGAAAACTACTTCCATTTTCTACAAGCCTATGAATATCGGCAACACTACTTACTTCGTGAGTCTTGGGATACACTATACCAAGCTCCTCCGAAAGAGCACCCAATCTATTTTTATTTCTAAGTTCAAAATTTTCGGCTGAGGGAAGAGCGAGTTTGATCCCAAGTGCTTCTATCTCCTCTTGATACTTAATGTAAAGAGGCAATTCTGCATCGAGATTTGGGATGATCGCATCAATTCCTGTCTCTTTTTTTATATACAACAGTCTTGTTTTTAGTACATCAAATCCAAGAGAAGGGTAGGGTATGAGGTATGTTTTTTCTGTTTTTTGCATGTAGTTCCCAGGCTCATTTGGATCGTATGAAAAGCCGATTATCTGATGATTTGCTTCTATACTTTTTATTACAGGGATTCCGGGAGCAGGATTATCCGTGTTATTGAGTCCACTCACTGCTACTTTCATGAGAATAAACCGTACACTTTAAGCTTAGCGATAAAATCACTAACATCGATAAAAAGCTCATTTGGCTCTACATCATATTTTTCTTGTAATATCTCTAATAATTCAGATTTTGTTTTTCCCTCACGAAGAAGAGACACTATATCTAGTGCTACAGCATTAAGTTGATAACTATTACCCATTGTTGGATGAAAAGCTGTCCCATTTTCGTCAAATACCAGTTGCGAGAGTGCGTTCATACTGTTTCCTTGTTGTTGTTTATTAGTATTTTAGAGGTGCCCATTATAGAATTAAAGTGTTAGCGAAGTGTTAGTTTAGCGATGCAGTATGTTATTTGGTTCAATTTATTGTGGAATGTTTTGAACTCGTCCAAAAAGATGTAGGGCTTTTCATAGAGAGCTATACTCTTCGTTTAACATTTATTATACTAGCAAGGGCAAGAGAGAACACTGTTCCTTTGGGAGCACTGCTTTGAACCTCTATCTCTATTCCCATCTCATCACACAGTTTTTTAACGATGTGCAACCCTATGCCGATCCCACGATCTTGTTCTTTATAAAAACGCTCAAAAACTCTAGTTGGGTTTTTGATCCCTTTGCCGGTATCCTTAATAACTAACCTATCCCCCTTGGAGCAGATCATCACCTTACCACCTTTTTTATTGTATTTAAGTGCATTAGAAAGCAGATTGTCCACTATCCGCACAAAACCGTCTTTGTTTGTTAAAAGCTTAATATCAGTCTTAGCGAACTCTACCGTGATATCTGGGAAGTTAGCACCAAGTAACTCTATGCGCTCCTCTATAACATCATCTAAAGAAAACTCCTCTTGTTGCGCGGCATGGGTATGCAGATAGGCTCGAAGATTAGCTTGTAAGTTCAGAATCGTCTGTACTGCATTTTGCGCTCTTTGTATATTTGCATTCTCTCCAAACTTTTGCGCCAATATAGCAACATTGAGCCGCAGGGTAGAGAGTGGTGTATTAAAATCGTGCAAAATATCTTTGATAAACTCCTCGGTAAGATGCAAAGCGTTTCTAAGGGGTGAGAGTGCATACAGAGCAAAAACAAAAGAAAGAAAAGCAACAACAAACAAAACAAACATAAAACTAACAATGGCATCTTGTTGCAAATGCAAAAGTTGCTCTTTATACTTTTGTTTTGACAGATAGATTTTAAGATAGTTTTTTTGTGAACCGGGGATAGTAAAGTAACTGCTGAGTGTAGCATCCTCTTTATAAAGCTTGTAAAGCTCTTGATCTTTTTTTGTTACAAAATCGATACCATACTCTTTGCACTGCAGATCAAAAGAGCAGATACGCATTTGGGAAAATATTTTTCCATCCAAAGATTGTACCTCTTTTTGATAGTTGATAAAAAAGAGCGCACCAATAAGTAGTGTTTGGGAGAAGAAAAAGAGCAAAAAACTCTTCAGCAGGGATTCTTTTTCAACTTTTTTCAAGAATGTATCCTACACCACGAACATTTCTTATAGGCAGATTCGTAATTTGCTTTAGCTTATTGATCGCCACACGCAATGCTGCATCGGAAGGGTGCACCAAACAATCCATCAAAATCGTTTTATCTAACACATTGCCAATATTTGTAAAAAAGATATCACACAAACACTGCTGCACCTCACCCAAAGCTACAACTTTTTTATCGATAAAAAGCTCTTTTTTCTCCGGATTGTATCGAAGATTTTTATAGGCGATATCTTTGCTTACTTGAGAAAGCTTCGCTTTTACGCGAATAAGCAATTCCTCTGGAAAAAACGGTTTTTTGATGTAATCATCCGCACCCACCTCAAACCCTTTGGCAATGGTATTAAGATCTACCATAGCACTGATAAAGATCGTCGGTGTTACATCATCTGCTGTACGCAAACTCTCTAAAAGCTCTATACCACTTAGATCAGGCACATTGATATCAAATATATACAGATCATAACTGCCATCATAGGAGGCATCGATCGCATCATTACCGGTATGCACCATATCGACACGATAATCTGCTGCTTCTAAAAGCTCTTTTAATGTCTGCGCAAGTTCATAATCATCTTCAAGTAGAAGTATCTTTTTATCCATCATCTATACTTTTAGAAGTACAATCCAAATTTTACAGATGCTAGATGATCACTTGCACTATCACTTAGACCATACGCGTAGTTAAAGATCAAAAAATAACTACTATCGATCGCATAGTATCCATACAGTGATGCTGTTTTGATATCCTCAACACCCAGAGCATCAATAGATTTGTAGATACTGTTAGAGTAGTTGTACGCACCGCTCATATAAAATGTATTCGTAAAATGGTACCCCAAACCAGCACTATATCCATGGGTATCATGGTATTTATAACTAACACCGTTATCGATTGTGTCGGTGTCATTAATCATGGTATAAACATAACCACCAAAGATATTGATATTTTCTGCCGTGTAGCTGAGATTGAGTGAAGCGCTATAGTCTGTTTTGTTGTTGTTGAGCGTTGTATCGTAAGTTGGCAGTAATGCGCCCACACCCACGCGTATGTCAAAATCTCGCATTGGTTTAAAGCTATACGATGCCCCGACAAAAAAGTCGTTCATCCCATTCTCGCTATAGTTATCCCCATCTGTTTTATGATAGGATGTAACTGCCTGCAATGAAAAGTTGTCATAGTAAAAATCTGCTTGCAAGGAGGCAAAGTAGCTGTCTGTGCGCTTAAGTGAATCGTAGTTTGAACCGACGTAACCACCACCGATGATGATATCATAATGGGCTTTTGTTGTGTCTGAAACCTTGATTGTTTTCACAGTACATCCATTGATATCAA
>VCAY01000003.1 GCA_013607635.1 Campylobacterota bacterium | reverse complement strand
TCCCGCCATCCGAAAATGATTCAAGATATCACCAAAGACAGCTCAGTTGTTGTGGCAGATTTCTCCAAGCTCCCTGCTGATGCAGACTTTACACTCAAAGATGCCGTTTATACCATAGGTGGCAAGTTTAAACAACGCTATATGATCCCTGCTGAGATCAACAGTACACAAGATTACCGTCTAGGCAACTATCAATGGAATGTGCAAACACAAAAATGGCAACATTTCAAACCGTGGAAATATTGGTATAAAGAGGCTTACCCTCATGATAACAGAGAATTTCCAACATCCAAAGCGTGTGACGGGTATCACTTTACCGGTTTTATGGCTACACAAAAGCGTGTAGAGAGTGGCATAGCTTGTGAAGCGTGTCACGGTCCCGGTTCCAAGCATGTTCAAGACCCCGATGCTAAAATGTACCAAGCAGATATGCACGACCCTGTGCGTCAAAATGAGGTGTGTCTGCAGTGTCACATGCGTAATCGTGACTACCGTTTAAAAGATCATAACATCAGCGAGATCTACGGTGATGCAAGAGATTACCCACTTGGCTATAAAGCGGGTGATGCTTTGGCAAAATACAAACTTCCTGCACCTTTTGTGATGGGTAAAGAGACAAAAGAGTTCTATGCAAACGGTATGGGGAAAAAGAATCGTACGCAAGGAAATGAGTTTGTGCATTCTATCAAAGGGCGTCACGGTATTACATGTATCAACTGCCATTCACCACACTCCTTGCAACCTACCGCTGAGCATAACAGTGGCAACAAGCTTTGTATGAAATGCCACTCATTTGGTTCACCTATTGGACCGCATCAAAAAGATTTAACAGAGCATACTCACCATAAGGCAGACTCAAAAGGAAGCCTTTGTGTTGAGTGTCACATGCCAAAGGTTGGTCGCCATACTTCTAAGTCTCCACTGACAGTGTGTACTCACCTGTTTGGATTTGTCACACCGAAACAAACGCTGCTTTATGGTATGCCCAAAAAGAGTAATGCCTGTTTTGCATGTCACCAAGATAAAACTATGCAAAGTTTACAAAAAAATCTTGAGGAGTGGGGTATGGTCGGTTGGGATAAGCAGTAAAATAAAAAGAGTTAAGGCGAAGTGTGTATACAATATTGGTAACCAATGATGACGGCTATGAAGCCAAGGGAGTTTTGGCACTGCGTCGAGTCCTTAGTGAGATTGAAGATGTAAAAGTGGTGGTTGTCGCTCCTGCTAATGAAAAATCAGCCTGTGGGCACTCACTCACACTCACACGACCGCTTCGTTTTATCAGTGTCGATGACGATTTTTACAAACTTGATGACGGGACACCTACAGACTGCATCTATCTTGCATTAAGTACAATGTTTGAAGACTCTAAACCCGATCTTGTAGTAAGTGGGATCAATCGAGGATCTAACATGGGGGAGGATATCACCTACTCCGGTACGGCTGCGGGAGCGATGGAGGGGGTGTTGCATGATATCCCATCGATTGCAATCAGCCAAGTGATGGATTTTACCGAACCCGATGGAGATTTTAGCCTTGCGATGCGAACCATTAAAGAGCTTGTTATCAAGATCAAAGAGGGGGATTTTCCACTGCCAAAGCGGGAGTTTTTAAACATCAACATACCACCCGATGTGAATGAGGCACAGATCAAAATCACCTACGCTGGGTATCGCCACTACGCAAACGATTCCCATCTGCACAGAAACCCAAGAGGGGAGGAGTACCACTGGCTAGGATTGCATCCGCTCAATTTTTCTCCAAGAGGTGTGCAAGAGGGTATGAGCGATTTTGAGGCGATCTCGCAAGGGTATATCTCGATCACCCCCATCATGCTTGATCTTACAGCTTATAAGAGTATGCAAACACTTCAAGGGTGGATCGATGGATAGATTTACACGCACAAGAGTGCTTTTTGGAGATGATCTGCAAAAGTTTAAAAATGCCAAGATCCTTTTACTCGGTGTTGGCGGGGTTGGAAGTTTTTGTTTGGATTGTTTGTATCGTAACGGTGTGCAAGATATCACGATTGTCGATTTTGACACCTATGATGTGACCAACCAAAACCGCCAGATGTGGTCTGAACTGCATGAGGGGGAGGTGAAAGTGGATGCACTCAAAGAGCACTATCCGTCGTTACATCCAATAAACGCACGCATCGATGCAGCGTGGGTAGAAGCGTTTGACTTTGAGCCGTACGATCTTGTACTGGATGCGATCGATGATACCAAGGCAAAACTCGCTCTTGCGCAAAAGTGTTATAAAAAACTGATTAGCTCTTTTGGGAGTGCCAAGAGGATCGATCCTACCAAAGTGCAGGTGGCGGATATTTGGAAAAGTTACGGCGATAAATTTGGCTCCAAGATTCGCTATGAGCTGCGAAAAAGAAAATTTAACAAAAAATACAAAGTGATCTTCTCAAGTGAGCAGGCGCAGGTAAAAGAGAAAGGGAGTTTCATGGGAGTGACCGCCACTTTTGGGCTTACGATGTGTGCTGAGGCACTGAAAGTTTTAAGGAAGAAGTAGTGTGTGATCTTAGCTCCCCTTTGGTGTGTGAGGGGATCATTGGTGATGGGTGTGGTGGTGGACGCCTGTTTGTAGTAGAGGATGGGATCTTGTTTGCGTACGATCCTTACACTAAAGAAAAAATTGTACTTCAAGAGGGGATAAAAAACGCAAAACAGGTGAGTAAAAAAGGGTGTATTGTTAGTGTTGTGTGTAGTGATGGTATCTTGGAGATAGATCTCTCACAAATCAACTCTTGAACAAAAGTTTGCTATAATTCTTAAAAAACGAGAACAAGGACAGTAATGCAAAAAGTTGAACCGATGACAATATTTGGTTATGAAAAACTGCAAGCTGAGGTGAAAGAGCTCAAAGAGGTGAAACGCCCGGGTGTTGTCAAGGCGATCGAAGAGGCGCTGGAGCATGGGGATCTTAAAGAAAATGCGGAGTACCATGCAGCCAAAGAGATGCAAAAAAATATCGATGCGCGTTTGGCAGAGTTGCAAGAGATACTCGGTAATGCGCAGATTGTTGATCCAAGTGAGCTAGAGCATGCAAAAGTGAGTTTTGGCTCAACGGTTGTGATGACCGATCTTGATACCGATGAAGAGGTGAGCTACACCATCGTCGGTGGTGCTGAGAGTAACCCTGATTTGGGGCTTATCTCTTTTAATTCCCCGCTAGCAAAACAACTCCTTGGCAAAGAGGAGGGTGATGAGGTAAAAGTGCGACTTCCCGGTGGTGAGAAAGAGTTTGAGATCGATGAGGTGAAGTATCAGGAGATCGTTTTTGAAACACATTAATGTTGGTATTGTAGGGGCAAGTGGCTATACGGGGCTTGAACTTGTTAAGATGGTTGTCAAGCATCCCCATTTTGATCTTGTCTATCTTGCAAACTCTGAGGGTGGAGTAGATGCAGATCAACTGCACCCTTCACTTGCCAAGGTGTGTGAGCTTGAGGTGCAAAAAGCAGATGTTGATACCGCAAGCAAATTGTGTGAGCTTGTTTTTCTTGCTCTACCACATAAAACAGCGATGGAATATGTGAAGCCGCTTTTGGCAAATGGCGTCAAGGTGGTGGATCTCTCGGCTGATTATCGCTTACCGTTAGAGACCTATGAAGCATTTTATACCCAGCATACCGATAAAGAGAATTTAGAACACAGCGTTTACGGACTGCCGGAGCTTTTTAGAGATAAGCTAAAATCTGCCAAGTTTGTTGCCAACCCCGGATGTTTTCCAACCTCTGCGATTTTAGGGATTTTACCATTTATAAACTATAGAAAAAACGCCACTCCAATCATCATTGATGCCAAAACAGGGGTGAGTGGTGCCGGTAAAAAGTTGAGTGATACGACCCATTTTGTCAATGTGAATGACAACCTTTTCGCCTACAACCCGCTTATGCACAGACACGCCCCGGAGATAGCCGACAAGTTGGGAATAGATTTTGAAGAGATCCACTTTGTACCCCATCTTGTGCCAATAACAAGAGGGATGATAAGCTCTATCTATTTGCAACTTGACAAAGAGATAGATGTTCAGGAGGTTTTAGAGGAGTTTTACAAAGATGCACCCCATGTAAGAGTGTGTAATAAGCCAACAACCATGAAAGATGTGGCAGGAACTAACTTTTGCGATATCTATGTCAAGCAAAAAGGCACTATGCTTTTTATCTCCTCAGCGATAGATAACCTGATGCGTGGAGCCTCTTCACAAGCGGTGGTGAACGCTAACTTGATGATGGGGCTTGATGAAGATGCAGGGATCCCAGATATAGCGTATGTTCCGTAAAATAGAGCTAAAAGAGGGGGCATATATTGTTTCTGATGCTCACTTTTCTTCTTCAAGACCCCAACTGCAACTCTTTTTAGAAGCGATAGTTTCAGAACAACTACAACCTGCACAGCTTATTCTTATGGGGGATATTTTCGATGCTCTTTTTGGCAGCATCCCCCATACCTACAAAGAGAAGATCGAAGTGATAAAGCTTTTGCAAAATATAGCAAAAAAGATCGAGGTGATCTATCTTGAAGGCAATCACGACTTTAATCTCAAAGCGGTGTTTGATAATGTAACTATAGTACCAATTAAACAGCAGCCATTGCATGCAACATTCAAAACCAAAGGGGTGTGGCTTGCACACGGTGATTTTGATGCTCCTTTTGGATACCAACTTTATACTGCATTGATTCGCAATCCGCTCATCTTAAAAATTTTGCGTCCAATTGATGCTCTTTTTGGTCATTTTATTTTAAATTTTGTTGACAAGCATCTTGGGAAAAAAGATGACTGTAAACAGCTTGAATGGTTTGCAGGTTTTATTGAAAAAAGATTTGATAAAAAACTTGAGTGTGACTACTTCATTGAAGGGCATTTTCATCAAAATAAAAGTTTCGATATAGGAAAAACTTATTATACAAATTTAGGTGCTTTTGCTTGCAATCAAAGATATTTTGTTGTAAAATCGATGCAAGAGAATATGATTTTAGAAGAAAAAAAGTTCTCTAAGGAGAGTTGAAACATGGAAGACAATTCCTTAAAAGTTGGCTCTAATGAGATGGAACTTGTAGATTTTCGTATCTTTAAAGAGGAAGATGGCGAGGTCTATGAGGGGATCTATGGGATCAATGTCTCAAAGGTTCGAGAGATTATAAAAGTTCCTTTTTTAACAGAGCTGCCGGGTACACCAGAATTTATAGAGGGGATTTTTGATCTTCGTGATGTGGTGATCCCTGTAGTGAATCTTGCTAAATGGATGGGGGTTAAAGAACCCCAAGAAGCGCAAGAGAATGCTCGTGTTATCATTACGGAGTTTAATAATGTTCTTATCGGTTTTATAGTACATGATGCCAAAAGGATCAGGCGTATATCTTGGAGTGAAATTGAGCCGGCAACTTTTGTCAGCGCTGCTAATGGTATTGATAGCAACAAAATTACAGGTGTGACCAAGATAGAAGATGAGAAGGTTCTTTTGATACTTGACCTTGAGAGTGTTGTGCAGGATCTTGGTCTGTATGAGCCGGAAACTGAGGTAAAAGTGGAAGATATCGGACATTTTTCCGGTTTGGCTATGGTGCTTGATGATAGTGCAACAGCGAGAAAGATTGTTAAAGGTGCGCTTTCTAAAATGGGCTTTGAAGTTATCGGTGCTATTGATGGTGAAGATGGATTAGTGAAGCTTGAAGAGTTGTATAGAGCTCATGGCGATGATCTGCAAAACAAGCTGAAAATTATCATCTCTGATGTAGAGATGCCAAAAATGGATGGGTTTCATTTTGCGACAAATGTGAAAGATGATCCTAGGTTTAAAGATATACCGATCGTATTTAACTCATCGATTAGTGATCACTTCAGTGAAGGAAGGGGTTTGGAAGCAGGCGGTGAGGCATACCTTGTTAAATTTCAAGCAGGTCAGTTCCATGAACAGGTGTCTAAAGTGGTTCATGAACATACAAAAAAGTAGGAGTATAAAATATGGATGAATTTCAAGAGATACTGCAAGATTTCCTTGTCGAATCATTTGAACTTGTAGATAAACTAGATGAAGATCTTGTTGAACTGGAATCAAATCCGGAAGATTTAGATCTATTAAACGGCATATTTCGTGTTGCTCATACTGTTAAGGGTGCTTCATCATTTTTAAACTTTGATGTTTTAACCCACTTGACACACCACATGGAAGATGTGCTGAATAAAGCGAGACATGGTGAGTTGGTGATAACACCGGATATTATGGATGTGATCTTAGAATCGGTTGATCTTATGAAGCAACTGCTTAATCAGATCCGTGATACGAGTGAAGATGGTGGAATCGATGTTTCTGCATGCGTTACAAAACTAGACCGTATTAGTGGTGGTACGGGTGAAGTTGCATCTCCTGTAGTCCAAGAAGCTACACAACCTCAAGAGGAGCCTGTGGCTCAAGAGAGTACAGAAGAGGAGCCAGATTATGAAAATATGTCTCCTGAAGAGGTTGAAGCTGAAATAGAGCGGCTTCTTGCTCAAAGACAGGAAGAGGATCGAAAAAAACGTGAAGCGAAGATCGCTGCAGGTGAAAAAGTGCCGACACTCGATTCAGATGAATCTTCTAAAGAACCGCAAGAGGAGAAAAAAGAGCAAGCATCTCCACCTCCGCCGCCTCCATCAAAACCTACTGCACCATCAGGTGGCGGCAAGTCTGAACCAAAAGCAGCTACCACGGTTGAGCAAACGATTCGTGTTGATGTAAAAAGGCTTGATCATCTTATGAACCTTATCGGTGAGCTTGTTCTTGCAAAAAACAGACTCATAAAGATTAACGACGATGTGGAAGAGCGCTATGAGGGTGAAGAGTTTTTAGAGGAGCTTAACCAAGTTGTTTCAATTGTTTCTCTGGTAACAACTGACTTACAGATCGCTGTTATGAAAACAAGGATGCTTCCGGTTGGAAAAGTGTTTAACAAGTTTCCAAGGATGATCCGCGATCTTTCACGTGAGCTAAATAAAAAGATTGATCTTGTGATATCGGGCGAAGATACAGAGCTTGACAAGTCGATCGTTGAGGAGATTGGTGATCCGTTAGTGCATATCATCCGTAACTCATGTGACCACGGGATTGAACCCGCTGATGTTCGTAAAGAGCTTGGTAAAGATGAAACAGGGACAATCACACTCAAAGCATACAATGAGGGAAATCAGATCGTTATCCAAATTGACGATGATGGTAAGGGATTAGACCCTGAAATGCTTAAAAGTAAGTCACTTGAAAAGGGGATTATTACCGAAAAAGAAGCAGATACCATGAGTGATAAAGAGGCGTACTCGCTCATCTTTAAGCCAGGTTTCTCAACAGCTGCACAAGTGACGAACGTAAGTGGTCGTGGTGTTGGTATGGATGTTGTAAAAACCAATATCGAAAAACTCAACGGTATCATCGATATTGACAGTGAGATCGGTAAGGGTACTTCGATGAAACTCAAGATCCCTTTAACACTGGCAATCATTCAAGCTTTACTTGTTGGTGTCCAAGAGGAACATTACGCTATTCCGCTTGCTTCAGTTTTGGAGACGGTAAGAATTTCGACCGATGAGATCTATACAGTTGAGGGGAGAAATGTGATGCGCCTTCGTGATGATGTTCTCTCTCTTATCCATATTGGTGATATTTTTGAGGTTGAGCGTATAATGGATTCAAGTGAACATGCGTATGTTGTTGTGCTTGGTCTTGGTACTAGCAAGCTTGGGCTTATTGTTGATACCCTTGTGGGACAAGAGGAGATTGTTATCAAATCACTTGGTGAGTATCTCAAAGGTATTGAAGGTATCGCCGGTGCCACCATCAGGGGTGACGGTGGTGTAACACTCATTGTCGATGTTGTGGCACTGATGCAAATGGCAAAAGATGTCAAAGCAACTGCACTCAATGAATCTGCCAATAGTGGTAGTGTAACTAAAGAGAAGACACAAGCTAGTGATTATATTGTTATGATTGTAGATGACTCCAAAACAGATAGAACGATCATGAGAAAAGCACTAGAGCCTATGGGGATCACTCTTATAGAAGCATCTGACGGACAAGAAGCGCTCAATATTTTAAAATCGGGTGATTATAATTTTGATGCGATGCTTGTAGATATTGAGATGCCAAGAATGGATGGTTACTCGCTGGCAAGTGAGATTAAAAAATACAACAGGTATAAGAACTTGCCACTTATCGCCGTTACATCAAGAACAAGTAAATCAGACCGTATGCGTGGGGTGGAATCGGGCATGGTTGAGTATATCACTAAACCGTACTCATCTGATTACCTCATGAGCGTTGTACAAAGAAATATCAACTTTAAATCGGAGTTTCTATCATGAGTGATAAATTAAAAGATATTATCAATAAACAAGCACAACAGCAAGATAGTGTTGTAGAACAACTTGATGATGTTGTACAGCTGGTTGGATTTATGATCGGCGAGGAGGAGTATGCGGTACCTATCCTTTCTATTCAGGAGATTATCAAGCCTTTTGCATGGACAAGAGTCCCTCAAGTACCGCAGTATGTTCTGGGTGTGTTTAATCTGCGCGGGGCTGTTATACCGCTCATCGATCTTCGTACAAAGTTTGGTCTGCAAGCAAAAAAACATGGAGAAGATACGAGGTTTATCGTGATGCGTGACGGTGATGATGTTGCCGGTTTTGTGATCGATAGACTCACAATGGCGATTCGTATCAAAAAAGAGAATATATGCCCTGCTCCCGATACGGTTGATAGCGATAATACGGTTATTGATGGTGTAGGAAAACAAGAAGATAAAATTATCACTATCTTAAAGGTAAATAAGCTGTTAGAGAGAGACTTTTAAACACTTTTCTAATGGAAGCGCAATTACAGATACAACAAAACAAGGATGCTTCTGTAAAATTTCGCGGCATCAGTGTAGGCAAGGTTGAAAGATTAAGAATAAGCCCTCAAAACTCTGAGCAAGTTGAGGTGCTTGTCTCAATCCTTAAAGACACCCCCATTCAAGGGATTACAGGGCTTACTTACATCAATCTTACTGTCGGTCAGACAAGAGCACAAATAACAACTGAGCTGCAAGGACAAACCTATACTGTTATTCCGAGTGAAGCATCTTTTTTTAAGAATTTTTCTGATTCTTTTGGTAGTGCTTCAGAGAAGATGGCAAAGATGTTGTACCAAGGGGAGAAACTTTTAATAGTAGCAGTTACATTGATGGAGCAAGTTCAAAAACATCTGGCAACAAAACGCTTCGTTGCCAAACGCAAGCCAGAGCATGCCAATGCCAAAGTGGGTGTGGAAGCACTCAATGATGCTTTGGGTGAGGTGTTACAAAAGAGTGTTGCATGGGTAGTAGGCAGATCTCAATGATAACACAAAAAGAGTTCTACCAAAGGCGTCAAAAATTTGCTAAAAAGATGGCAGACAACTCTTTGGCAGTTTTTGTCAGCTCTAAGCCAAAAATTCGCTCGAATGATACAGAGTATCCCTATCGGCAAGATAGCAATTTTTACTACCTCACAGGTTTTAAAGAGGATAATGCAGCCTTGCTGTTTATAAAGCGTAACAAAAAAGTCAAAGTGGTGCTGTTTGTAGAAAAAAAAGATCCGAAAATGGAACTTTGGACGGGCAAAAGAGTGGGTGTAAAAAGGGCGAAAAAAGAGTTTATTGTCGATGCAGTGCAAGGGAGTGATACATTTTGCGATACAGTTTTGCAAAATAGTGACGGGATCAAGTGTTTGTATTATGATTTGAAAGTAGAAGACACAAGAATACAAGAGTTGCAAAAACAGCTAAGTCCAAAACTTCTAAGCTACAAAGATGGTGCAAAGATTGCAGAGGCGATGCGCCTTATAAAGTCACCTGCAGAGATCAAGCTTATTAAAAAAGCGCTTGGCATTACAAAAAAAGCGCATCACAGAGCCATGAAGCTTGCGCAAAAGTTGTCATACGAGTATGAGTTGCAAGCGGAGTTTGAGTATATTTTTACAAAAAAAGGTGCTTACAGTGATGCTTATACAACGATTGTTGCAAGTGGGGATAATGCCAATACACTGCACTATATCAACAACGATAAACCTCTTAAAAGTGGTGAGATGATTCTCATAGATGCGGGTTGTGAGTATGAGTATTATGCCAGTGATATCACAAGGACAATCCCCAAAAACGGCAAGTTTACCAAAGAGCAAAAAGAGCTTTACGAGGTTGTGCTTGATGTGCAAAAAAAGATCATCAACATGATGAAACCTGGAGTGTTGCGAAGTGATTTGCAAAAAGAGTCTGAGCGGTTGTTGTGTGAAGCGATGGTGCAACTTGGGATCTTAAAAGGGGATGTGAAAAAACTGCTCAAAAAACAAAAACATAAAAAGTACTACCCTCATGGCATAGGGCACTATATGGGACTTGATGTGCATGATCAAAACCCTTATAAAGATAAAAAAGGCAAAGAGATACCACTGCAAGCTGGGATGGTGTTAACGATTGAGCCGGGGATATATTTGCCAAAAGATGACAAAAAGATCCCAAAAAAATACAGAGGGATAGGGATACGGATCGAGGATAATATCCTTGTCACTAAAAAAGGGTATAAAAATCTCTCATCTGGGATAATAAAAGAGGTGGAAGATATTGAAGCTTACGCTCTGTCTTGTTCGTAAATGTAACTCCACCCTGTGAGGTTTTTCACTTTTGCTTCATAAAACTGATCAGAATCTCCCAAAAAGTCGATCACATGCATCGGCACATTTGGTATGGCGGCTCTGTCTTGTTGTTTGATTAAAAGCATCGGCATTGGGGTGTCTTGTGCTTTACTGATGGCAAACCCTACCGGCATAAGCTGGCTGAGTACCTCTTGGGGGTTTGTGATGTTGTGATCGGCACAAAACTTCTCCAAGATCGCCTCTTGGATCTCTTTGGGAAGGTTGTCTGCCGTATTTAAAAAAAGGGTAAAATGTAGGGGTGTTTGTATGTATTTCTCAGGTGCAGGTGTTGCCATAACGATATACTCTACATTTTTGAGGTGCTCTTGGATCTCAAAAGTATCTAAATATCTATCTGCTGTAATTGATGCTGCATCCATGATCTTCTCTTTTTTTGCAATTTTAACGCTTTGTGGCACAAAAAGTGCTTAATACTATAAAAAAGGAGAGGGATTGCATTTTATACAAGCTTTAAAATTGCGCAGTAAGCTCTTTTTTTTCTTTTTGTTTGTTACGTTTGGACTGATCTTTATAGGTATTGTCGGTACAAGCTATATCAACGCGATGAAGCGCAATGTTGATGCTTTATATTTTGGATCACTTATCCCTGTGATGGAGCTAAATGAGATCACCCACACCTACTATGCAGGGGTACTTTCTACCATACATAAAGCAAGTCGTCAGGAGATGAGTGCGCAACAGGCATACTACCAGATCAAAAAATCACTTCTTAAGATCAATAAAAAATGGCACAGCTACACCTCCCATTATAAAAGTGAAGAGGAGATGGAGTATGTTGCGTATGTTGCAATGGAGTTGCAAGTCGCAAATGAGCTGTTTTTACAAATAGCAGCAACTATCCAACAAAAAGATAGTATAGAGAGTGTGATGGTCCAAAATGTAGAGCAAAGAGTGAGTAGTGTTGATGCCGTCTTAAAAAAACTGATCAACTATGAAACAGATGTTGCTAAGTATGAACGTAAGGTTTTTTTGAGTAAATATGAGAGTATTATGAAGCAGATCGGTGGTACCTTGGCACTCGTTGTGATGATGGTTGTATCGATCTCACTTTATGTTTTTAGAAGTATTCAAGAGGATCACAGCAAGCTTGAAAAAGTTGTTAAAAGGTTGAAGGTGACCAACAAGAAACTTGAAAATGCTTCCTATACAGATAGCCTTACAGGACTTTACAACAGACGCTATTTTAATCATATTTATGAAAGAGAGCTGGGGCGTGCGAAGCGTGATAAGAGTTATATCACCTTTATGATTCTTGATATCGACTTTTTTAAACAGTATAACGATACTTATGGACATGTTGAGGGGGATTTTGCACTCAAAAGTGTAGCAAAGGTACTCAAAGATACACTCAAGCGCCCAAGTGATTATGTTTTTAGGCTAGGGGGTGAAGAGTTTGGAGTAATTTTAAGCGCTACAAATGAATCTGATAGTGCAACATTAGCAAGAAATATTTGTGAATCTGTCAAGCAACGCGAACTGCGTCATGAAAAATCGAAAGTAAGCAATGTGGTGACAATCTCCATTGGGGTTGCTTGTTGTGTTGCAGATGATGTACTCGATAATGAGATCTTGATCACAAAAGCAGATGAGATGCTTTACACTGCTAAAGAGAGCGGGCGTGATAGATATTGCATCACCACTAAGGTTAGCAAAGCAAAAAGTGTCAGTGCTTAGGTTCCAATTCACCTCGTGCCACTAGAGAGTCACTTTTTGCTCTAAGATGCTAAGGGCTGGTTGGTTGTAGTTTTGATCTTCAAAGATTGTTTGGATATCTTCGTAGGTGTAGCGGTTGTGGTTATACACCGCTACAAGCACTGCATCACCATCTTGCAAGTAGGTATTCTCGCCATAAGGGGTGTAGCGTGTTGCGCCAATGCTGATAATGAGCTTGTTTGGGTTGTTACAAGCACTAATGTAGCTTTTAATATCCTCAAGTGGACCAAAATCTTCTTGGGTGTTGATCTGGTTGATGATCCAATCAAGTAGTTTTTGATAAAAGTAACTGTATCCTGTGAGTTCAACATTTTCTCCATACGCTAGTACTTTGCTATCACGGCGGATAAAACTGCAGATAGAGTAAGCATCAACATTGCCACCCTCTTCAAAACTATCGATTGGGATGAGGTCTGTTGCAATCCCTTTGGTGTTTACACCCCAGTTTTTTTTATCACTAATCTTCTCTGCTCCAGCAACACGGATCGATACATCGTTATAAGCACCAAATTCGATTGGATCGATATGCACAAGCTTACCATCTTTATAGGTAAGGTCACAAACAAGCGCTACTTCCGGTTCCGCTTGAACATTGAGCTCTTTGTTTGGCAGTCTGAGCGTATCGCTTGAGAGTGGATAGGTAAAGAGCATATCGCGAGGGCGTTCATCTTTACTGTTTTTCTCACAAGGCAGATAAAAAGGGAAGATCCCCTTTGGTGCTGCCTCATCTTCGGTGATCACATCTTTAAAATCTTCCAGCTCACCCGCTTGAGCCAAGTGCAGTGCAAAGTTACCGGCGATCCCTAGTCCCAGAAAATCTTTATACTCTGCCATTAGATTTTTCCTGCCTCTTTTGCCTGTGCAAACTCTTCGTAAGAGCCTTCAAAATCTATGTATGTGCCATCACCATGAAGTTCGATGATACGTGTAGCAAATGCATCAAGTAACTCACGGTCGTGTGAGACACAGATTACATTGCCGTCAAAGTTGTGCAGTGCTTCACCAAGGGCAACGATCGCTTCAAGGTCAAGGTGGTTGGTAGGCTCATCAAGAAGCAAGAAGTTTCCACCCTCTAACATCATCTTTGAGAGCATCATACGGTGTTTTTCTCCACCTGAGATCGAGACAACAGATTTCTCTTGCTGTTCACCGCTAAAAAGCATACGCCCAAGACAGTTGCGAATCTCTGCAATGTCACGTTTTGGATCAAACGCTCGAAGCCAGTCATAAAGTGTACCGTCACCCTCGATGATATCGGTTGTGTTTTGTGGAAAATAGGAGTTCTCGATTGTAGCTCCCCACTGCACCTTACCGCCGCAACTTGGTTGCATCTCCTCCATAAGGATCTTCATTAAGGTTGTTTTACCAACACCATTACCACCGATGAGGGCGATCTTTTCACCCGGATTGACTTTAAAAGAGATACCCTTAAGCACTTCATTCTCACCGTAAGAGTGGCAAACATCGATCACATTAAGCGCTTCATCACCCATCTGTCTTTTTGCCTTAAAAACGATCGAAGGGTCGCGTCTTGAAGATGGTTTGATATCTTCGATTTGGAGTTTCTCAAGCTGTTTTTGTCTTGATGTTGCCTGTTTTGCTTTAGAAGCGTTGGCGCTAAATCTGCGTACAAACGCTTCAAGCTGCTCTTTTTCTTTGAGTTTTTTCGCGTTTTCAAGCTCCTGTTGTTTTGCTAAAACATTGGCTGCGATGTACCAGTCATCATAGTTTCCGGTAAACTCACGGATCTTTTGGTAATCAACATCGAGGATGTTGGTAACTACCGCATTAAGGAAGTGTCTGTCGTGAGAGATCACTACCATTGTTCCCTCGTGGCGCTGCAGTTCATGTTCGAGCCAGCTGATTGTCTCAATATCGAGGTTGTTGGTAGGCTCATCGAGAAAAAGGACATCTGGTTTTGGGTAAAGCACTTGAGCCAAAAGTACCTTAAATTTGTCAGCACTGTCTAAAACACTCATCTTCTCTTGATGCAACTCAGCAGGAATGCCGACATTTTCCAAAATCTTGGTGATGTTGACATCGTACTCGTAGGTTGGATCCTCCTCGACACAGATGGTTTCAAGCTCGGCGAGGCGGTTGTTGGTCGCATCATCTTCAAAGTCACCGTTGACATAAAGGTCTTCTTTCTCTTTGATCGCATCATAGAGTCTTTTGTTGCCATAAAGCACGGCATCCATGATGGTAAAATCTTCAAAAGCGTATTGGTTTTGCCCTAAAACGCCCACTTTATACGCATCGGGGATGATCACCTCCCCCTCGTACTCGTTGATCTCTCCTGAGAGGATCTTTAAAAAGGTTGTTTTACCTGCACCGTTTGCACCGATAAGACCGTAGCGCTTGTTGCGGTCAAGTTTAAGGTTGATATCTTGAAACAGAATTCTGTTTCCGTATCGCATTGTAAGATTTTGTACTGTTACCATAGTGAGATTGCCTGTATATTGTAAGATTTTCAGCGGATTATAGCAAAATAAGGTTAAAATAGCGTTATGCAAATACGAGAATTAAATTTAAAAGAGTTGGATGTTGCATGGGAGGTGGTTTCACAACTGCGTACCGATCTGCACTATCAAGAGTTTGAAGATCTCATCTATGATATGCGAGATTCCAACTACACAATGATCGGAATTTTTGAGAGGGATAAACTGATCACTTATGCCGGTGTTCGAGTAGAGATTAACCTCTATCATAAACGCCATCTGTTTATCCATGAACTTGTTACCGATACGGCGTTTCGATCAAGGGGGGTATGGGAAGATGATGCTGGATTATTTACAAGATTATGCAAAGATGGCAGCGTGTGAGAATATCGTACTCTCATCGGGATTTCAAAGAGAAGATACACATAAGTTTTATGAAACACAGGGCTTCTTGAAGAAGAGTTTTGTGCTTTTAAAACGGGTATAGTAGCCAAGAGGGGCAACTAATCCTTCTATTAGGTTCTTGCATGCATAAGTTGCATGCAAGAACCTCTTTTTTTAAAGAGCACTGAGAGGTTTAGTTTAGGCGACAACCTGAACCTGTGACTGTTCCACTAAAACTACCTTGAGTCCACTGAACTCCCGAAAGAGTTCCATTTGCTAAATCAACAGTTCCTGCCGTAATGCTACCAACTTGTGTTCCGGCACTATCCTTAAGAACGATATTAGTTAAACTGTTTCCAGAAATAGTTCCACTAAGATAGACTGATACACTATTTGTTTCCATATCATATACACCACCTGTTACACTGCCTGAAGCATCTATATCTATAGTAAAGACACCTGATGGAACAGTAGGGTCTGTGCTTTCAAACGACATCCCGGTAAAACGGTAAACTGCTGTAGCAGAACTTCCTACCCTCGTTGCCGTTAGTGTTCCGCTGCCACCAAGAGTTGCAGATGCCACAACCGAATAGCTTCCAGTGATCTTATCGACACTCTCAAAAGTTGCATTCGATTCAAATGTTGTGGAAGTCGCACCTATGACAACACCGTTGATGGTCGTTTTTTTTGTAAGTGGGTCTTGCGCTCCACCTGTACTATAAAAAACTGTTGGGTCATTGTTTTGTTTTCCAGCAGTATAAACAGAGCCGTTGGCATTAACCATTATGCCAAGAGTACCACTAACAGGAGCACCGCTACTATCGGTACCGCTCCATGTTCCAAGGTACCCTCCACTGTAAGCACACTGTAAACTTCCAAGAAGATGATTGTCCGCAGCTGTAGTCGTTACCAAGTTATTTGCAAAGGATGCATTGATTTCAGATGATACATTTGTATTAAAAGCTGATGGAGCCAGATCAAAATTGACATTTTTCCAGTTGTTCGCAAGTGATTGTGTAGTACTATCTATTGTAATACCATTAGAAGCATTACCGTCACTATCTAAGGTTATTAAAAAACGAACTAAGTTTGTTTTGGTATTTGCACTTCCAAAATCTACTGGAGAAACCAGTTTTGAAGCATTGACCTCTCCTAAGGTTACACCGCCAAGTTTGAATGTGATTTTTTCACCTGTTTTATAGGAGAAAGAACCACCATCTCCTGTAATACCACTAGAGCCTGCTGAGCCTGTGTAGCTTACTCCTTTAACACCAGCATCTACAAAGTAGCCTGTCTGGTCTGTTGCACTGTTATCTGCTGTATCTGAACTTGAACCACCACATCCTGTCAAACTCAACAGCAATAAAGTGGAAGTTGGTATAAGTAACCTTTTCATTCGTTTATCCTTGTCGCGAATTTCACACAATTCTAACATGAAAATATTAAATTTAATATTGTGTTTACTATAAAAAATTTTATAGGATAGAGTCTGAAATGATATTGACTAGGCAAAACAGATGCTTTATGTGTTTTTCATGAAACTTCTATATAATACTGCTTATATAATTTTTAAAGGCAATGATAAATGAAAAGAAACGCATTCTCTTTGATAGAGTTGATGATTGTTATCGTCATTTTAGGGCTTTTGGCGGCTATGGTTATGCCTAGCCTTACAGGTAAGGGTGAACAGGCTAAACGTGATCTTGTGTGTGTACAGATGAAATCGATCTACAACGGTGCACTTGATATGTATAAGATAGACAACAGTGTTTACCCTTCAACAGAGGAGGGGCTTCAAGCACTTACACACTCAGGCAAGTATTTTAAAGATGGTAAGATGCCAAAAGACTCGTGGGGCAATGAGTTTATCTACATCAACAACGATGGTAAGATCGAACTGATCTCTCTTGGAGCAGATAAAAAAGAGGGTGGTAAAAACGAAGCTGCCGACATTAAGCTAAGTGAGTGTAAGTAGGTTTTGAAAAAGGGTTTTTCACTCATTGAGCTACTCATTGTGATCGTTATTATCGGAGTGGTGTACACTCTGGTAATAACCAAACTTCACACTGTTAATAATCAAGAAGCAGAGCAATTAACTCTTCAAACACTCAAGAGTTATGTTGCTAAGTTTCTTGGTGAAGCAAATGGGGCACAGGTGTTATGCTTTGAGGATTGTGAGCGTTGTGAGTTGTATGTTGATGGTGTGAAAAGAGCTGATTTGCCAAAGTTGGTAAGTAAAGATGTACGGATCTACCGCTACGATCAAACTTTTGGAATGCAGGAGGTGATCCCTGAACTTTTTTTTGATAAAGAGGGGCTAGAGGAGGAACTCTGTTTTAGTTTCAAGTTTTTTAAAGAGGGAGTAACGCAACAGTATTACATCGAAGATGATGGGAAAGTGTATGATTATACCGATCCTTTTAGTGATCTTAAGGTGTATGAGACTCTCGAAGATCTTCAAGATGCGAAAGAGAAAACAAAACAAGAAGTGATGCAATGATCTTTAAATATAAAGGGATAGACAAAAACGGTAAAAATGTTAAAGACCGCCTAGAAGCTGCCACGATCGATGAAGCAAAAGCGAAACTTCGCGCCAAAGGGATCATCTACAGCTTTTTAGAAGAGGACTCTTTGCCGTTTTATGAAAAACTGAAGTTTAAAAAACGCTACAAGATAAGCGCTAAAGATCTGGCAAATCTCTCGCGGGAGCTGGCGATGTATATACGCTCTGGGATGAGTGTGGTTGCAGCGCTGAAGATTGTTGCTTCACATTATGAGAGTAACAAAAAGCTAAAACTTTTCATCACAACACTCAACACCCATCTTGATGAGGGGGAGAATTTTTATGCTGCTTTGAGAAAGCAGGATGTCGTAGCACTTCCCGATTTTTATGTCGAGTCGATCCGTGTAAGTGAAAATGGGGGCATACTTGATGAGGTGCTTTTGGAGCTTTCACGCTTTTTAAAAGAGCAAGATCGCATCACCAAAGAGATCAAGAGTGCATTCGCGTATCCTAGTTTTATGATTGTGCTCTCTTTGGTGATGATCGCTTTTATGCTTACCTATGTGGTACCGCAGATTACAGGGATCTTTGCAAGTATGGATCAAGACCTCCCTAAACCGACACAGTTTGTGATCGCTTTGGGGGATTTTTTCTCCAATAATTTTCAGATTATTTTGGTGATCATTTTTGTTTTTGTAGCACTCTTTTCGTTGTTGCGAAAAAAGGTGTACCGTTTTGCATATTTGGTAGATTACACCATTTTAAAATTGCCGCTTTTTGGAAAACTTGTGTTAAAAAGTGAACTTGCACGTTTTTCGTATATTGCGGCACTTTTAACCCGATCGGGTGTACCTTTTGTGCAGACTATTAATCTTAGTGCAAATATCTTAAGCAATAAGGTGATCAAAAAGTTGTTTGTAGATGCGAGTAAACAGGTGGTTGAGGGGAAACTGCTCTCTTTGGCACTGCATCACAGCAGTGTGAAGATCGATGATACTTTTATACAAGCGATCGCCCTTGGGGAGGAGACCTCGGAGGTTGAGAGTGTGCTTAGTAATGTCTCTGAGCTTTATTTTGAGGAAAACAGAGATAAACTTGCCTTTTTGCTCACACTTCTTGAGCCCTCTCTGATGCTTTTTGTGGGTGGTTCTATCGGTTTTATTGTTGCAGCAATGCTTTTGCCAATCTTTTCGATGAGTATTCAGTAATGGTGTTACATCTAAGAAAAGGGATAGCCCTGCTTATAACGGTGATGTTTGTAATTGTAATCACGGCAACAATAGGCTACATTCTTAAACAGGTGAATGAATCACAAAAAGAGGTGGTAGATGAGCGCTATATCTATGAGAGTGCTTTGTATGTAGAAGATATACTCAATATCTTAAAAACATCACCGCTACTAAGTGAGATTACAGGTGAAAACGGGGCGCAAAACCTTTTTTTATTTCTTAGTGAAAATGGCTTGTTGAGTTATGAATATGGTGATGCCAAGGTTGTGATCCACATTGGTAGCGCAAGAACAAAGTTTAATCTTCACAATCTTAACAGCATGAATGAACCCTATTTGCGCCAATACTTTAGCTACCATGGTGTGCGCGATGAATATGTTGATATGTTGCAAGACTGTATTGGTGGAATAAGAGAAGATCAGATCTATAAAAGCAGGATCTTTGAAGAGGAGAGGGAGCTGTTTCGAGATTATCTTGCATCAAAGAGGCACTTAGAGAAGATCAATACCTTTTATAAAAATGAGTATGCAGATAATGCGCTAGAGGCTTTAGACACACAAGAGCTTTTTTCTTTTAACAAAGATGAGAATAGTTCGATCGATCTTAATTATGCAACACCGCAAACGTGGGAACTGCTGACGGGTGTTGATCAAGAACAAGCAAAACTTTTGGCTCATTCCGGAGTGGTTTATACCGATATTAATATGATCGAACTTAGCGAGGATGCGAAAAGTCGTTTACAAAAATTTAAAATAAGTACTTTTGAGCCCTATTTGTTAGTAAAAATAGATATAATTAGGGACGATTATTCCGCACATATCCAATTTGAGTATGATATAGCAAACAAGAGGGAGTATAACTTTGTTTTTAATGTTTAACAAACCAAAAAAGGTGTTGTTTATTGATCCACAGATGGATCAGATAGCATCACAGGGTGATGCAGGTTTTGATATTATCCTCTCACCTGCACTTTATTGGGTACAAAAGTTACAGTTGCCCATAAAATATACCCACCAGGTTAAAAAACTGATCCCCTCACTCTTTGAAGATATCTTACCGGAGGGAAACTACAGCTACACGGTGTTTAAAATCGATGATGATTTTTTTATCTTTGCATATCAAGACAAGAAGATTATCGACCTTTTGGCGCAAAAGGGGATCGATGTTGCTCAAGTAGCGGGGGTTTATTTTGCACAAACGGAGCTTATGTCGCAACTTCCAAGTGCGATAGATGAGAACCAAGTGCTTATAGAGCAAGATGGGATCATTAGTATTGCACCAAAAAAATGGGTAGAAGATACCCATTTGCTTGAGCTAGAAGATCTTAAACTCTCTAACAACAAAATACACCTGCAACATTACGCTCACATTATCGAAAAAAGCTCGATCACTAAGCTGGTAGTTGTGATGAGTCTGTTTATTGTTATCTTATCGGTAGAGTGGTTTGTTACAGATCAGAAGATCATGCAGATCGAGGAGGAGAAATCTCAGCTTTTTAGCAAGTACAATCTTTTGCCAACGATGTTGCAAAACAGATCGATCCATAAGCGTTATAAAAAGATATTTGAAAAACAGACGAAGTTACGTGAATATATCGCTGCAATTTTACGGATAAAACTGCAAAAAAAGCAAAAGATTACTCTAGTGGCGCTTGAACAAGGGGTGTTGCATGTAACGATTAGCGGGGCTACAAAAAACCTCCAAAACACCCTTGCAAAACAACTAAAAGCGGCAAAAAAGAAGCTAAACACACAGCTTCAAGGTGATCTATTAGATATGAAGGTGCAGCTATGAAACAGGTTGATCCACTTCACATAGCAGCGCTGCTTATCACTTTTGCACTTTTTTTGGGTTACAATGTGAGTCTGAAAAAACAGCAGCTTCAAGAGGCTAAGCAGGAGTATAAAAAACTTGAGATGATGGCGATCGATCTGGCAGCTTTGAAAAAGATCTATGCTAATAAAAACAAAACACAAAGCGCTATTAACAGAATATTACGCCAACCATCACTCAAAACTGCATCGATCACAAAAAAAATAACAAAAAATGCTATGGTGTTGCAAAGTAAGAAGATTGGTGTCGTACAGCTTAACTCGTTGTTTGGCAAATTGTTTAACAGCTCGTACAATATCAAGCAATTTACGATTAAGCGTATTGATGACGATACTGCTTCACTCACTTTGGAGATAGCACTATGAGAAAGTTTTTAAAACTGTTTGGCTATTTTTTGTTCTTCCTTTTAGCGCTTGTTGTTTTTACCCCAAAAGAGAGTGTTTACTATCTTATTGAAAAAGAGTTACAGCCCTATGGAGTAGTTATTGATGCCCAAGAGCTTGAAGACAACCTGTTTTGGCTAGAGGTAAAAGATGCTACAATCTATGTGCAAGGGGTAGATGTTGCCAAGGTTGCAAATCTGCGCATAACTTTACTTGGATTTTATAACGCCCTTGAAGCAGATGGGATCAATCTTGGAGGGATGGCTGCAAATTTTATACCGCCAAAGGTTGTAACACTTAAGGTGAAATATCATCTTCTGTATCCGTTGGCTGTAACTTTAGATGCAGATGGTGCATTTGGTCAGGCTAAAGCACAGTTAAAACTACTTGATCAAAACATCTCACTCCATCTAACACCTTCAAAACTGATGCAGCAAAAATATGGCAGTTCGCTAAGGATGTTAAAAAAACAAACTAATGGGGGGTATGAATATGAAGAAGCTTTCTAGCTCTCCGTGGTTAAAGGTGATCACAAACCTCTTGTATATCGCTTTGTTTGCAAAACTGTTGTCATTGCTGTTGTGGTGGTTTTTGCCTGCTAATGGGGTTGATTTGAAGCAACAACATAACTATACACAAACTTATAAGCGCATAGATTTTAGCAATATGCTTGCCAAAACAAAAGTGCATATCACTCCACCAAAAAAAGCACAAACCGCTTCAATGAGCATCAACAATCTGATCCTTAAAGGGCTTTACGGTAGTGGTGAATTTGGGTTTGCAATTGTTGCGAAAAAAAATGCTCCGGGTGCAACAACAGTTGTGGGGGTGGGTGAGTATTATGCCGGCTATAAACTTAAGAGGATTGAACCACAGAGTGTTGTTTTTCAAAGAGGTACTCAAGAGTATGTGCTTCGTATCAAATCTCAACAGATCCAGCAATCCAAGCATATACAACCTGTAAAAAATAGTTTGTCAGAGCAAGAGGAGTATAAAGTTCAACGCTCAGATATAGGCTATTATGCCAGACATCCAAAGCAGATATGGAGAGATATCGCGATCGATGAGGTATTTGAAGGTAAGAGGATTGTAGGGTTCAAGGTTAAGCGGGTTAAAAAAGGATCAAAAATGGCGCAATTGGGTCTTAGAAAAGGGGATATGATCATTCGGGCAAATAATCAGGAGCTTAATTCTTATAAGGCTGTGATGGATCTTTATGCAAATATTAATAAAATAGACACACTCTCTTTGATAGTGTTAAGAGATAATCAAGAAAAGGAAATAATTTATGAAATACATTAAGATACTGTTTATCGTTACACTTTTGGTTGCTACACTTGAGGCACGACAAAAAGTCAATGTGAACTTTGCAAACTTGCAAATTGCAGACTTTATCAAACTGATATCGAAGGTAACACATAAAAATATCCTTGTGAATACCAAGATTAACGGTACGGTTAACTTTATAACAACGCAGCCTATCTACGATGATGAACTAATGGATCTACTTGTATCTGTCCTTGAGTCTAAGGGATATACACTCGTTGCAAATGGTTCGTTTTATGAGATTGTTCGATCGAGTGAAGCAGCAAAACACAGTTTACCGGTAATCTCTTCTAAAAAACGAAATATTGATAGTAGCACTATGGTGACACAAGCGATACAGATAAAAGATGCCAATGTTGATCTTGTTGCATCAAAAGTGCGTTATCTTATCTCAAAAACTGCCAAGCTAGTGACGATGAAAGAGAGTAACACTCTTTTGATAACAGATTATCCAAAAAATATTGAAACAATCAAAAAAGTGATTAGTAAGCTCAATATGCAGCAAAAAAACACTATTGAAGTTGTGTATCTTCAAAATACCGAAGCAAAAAAACTGAGTCCTAAGCTTAATAAGATCGTTAAGTCGATGTTTCAGCCAAATGTTGCTACTCAAAGTGTCAAAATTGTACTGGATGAAAACATTAACGGTTTAATACTTGTTGGAAGCAAAGAGAGTGTCGAAGCGATGCAAAAGATCGTTAAAAAACTCGATGTAGAGTCAAACATCAACTCAACCGTACAGATATTTAAACTTAAAAACTCCGATGCAAAAGCAGTACTCAAGACGCTCACAGACATTGTCTCCAAGCAAATATTTAAAGATCCGGCGATGAAGCCAAATATCTCAGCAAGTGATGAGATCAACTCGATCGTAGTTATTGGTGATCCTCTTGTGCTAAAAGGGTTAAAAAAGATTATTGACGAACTTGATAAAGAGAAGTTTCAGGTGTATGTACAGGCAAAGATTGTAGAAATAAACAAAGATAAAAGTAAAGATATTGGTATTAAGTATGGGTTTTCTGTAGGTGATATTTCAAGTTCTGGATTATATGCAATGAGTGCGAATTTTGGTTCAGAGGTACTAACAAGTTCTGCAATAAAAGTAATTACAGATTCTTTAGGGAACAATGTAATAGGGGTCACAAAATCGGCACTTGCATTAAATGCAGCAGTTAATTTTTTGCAGAATAATGGTGCGGCACAATCAGTTTCTAATCCTTCGATATTGTGTACAAATAACAGGGAATCTTCCATCTATGTAGGTAAAACCATCTCTGTAAACTCAGGAACAACAGCTGCTGCTGGAAGTACAACAACATCATTTAAACGCGAAGATGTAGGTTTGAAACTAAAGATAAAACCTCGTGTCTCTTCTAAAGATAAGGTGACACTTGATGTTGAAGCTGTTTTAGAAAATGTACTCGATGATGGAAGTAAAAATGCCACCGGTCAGCCTGTGACTTCAAAGCAGGAGGTTAAAACACAGGCTATCTTGCGTCATGGGGAGAGTATCATCATCGGTGGACTTGTCAAAACTTACGAAACGCAACAGGAATCAAAAGTGCCTTTACTGGGTGATATCCCCCTTTTAGGGTTACTGTTTACATCTACTTCAAAACAAAGACAGCAGGATAATCTTGTTGTAGTCTTGACTCCGTATGTGATAGATAAATCGGAGGAGCTTTCACAACTGCAAAAAGATCTTGGTGTGCTTTCAAAGATCCAAGAGAAGTATAATCAAAAGATCTTCAAAGAGATCACAGAGAAAAACGATGCTAAAAATTGAGCCTTTACACGATCTAAGCCTTGAGCCTTTTGAAGTCGAGGGTATAGAGACCAACCTTTGTGTGAAAAATTACCTTCTTTTTTCTCAATATGATGGAAAAACAGTCGCTTTTACCACACAGCGTTATTTTGCAAAAGCAAGCAACCTTTTTACAAAACTCCAAGATGAGTACCCTTTTGAGCTTTTGGATGAGGACTCTTTTGAGAGGCTTTACAACCGTTACCTTGAGCTTAGAACCGACAAAGAGATCGAAACGATGCAGGAGGATTCTTCTCAGGTTGAAGCTGAAGATGAGGATATCTCGCTAACTGATTTCTTGCGAACATCGAGTGACATTTTAACAAGTGAAGAGTCAGCTCCTGTTATCAAGTTTGTGAATGCCCTGTTTTATCAGGCGGTGAAAAAAAAGGCTTCCGATATTCACATAGAGGTGCATGAAAACAGGGGTGAAGTGCGCTTTAGGATCGATGGGATGCTTACTAAAAATGCTGATCTTGATAAGAAGATTGTAGCTCTTGTGATTAGCCGTATCAAAGTAATATCGAACCTTGATATCTCAGAAAAAAGGATCCCCCAAGATGGTCGTACACAGATTAAAATAGCGGGTGAAGTGCTTGATGTTAGGGTGTCGATCTTACCGACATTTTATGGGGAGCGGGTTGTTATGCGGCTTTTGATGACAAGTGCGCAGATCCCACACATCTCAGAACTTGGGTTTAACGACTCGCTCATAGGGGATGTTACGAGACTTTTGCGATCCTCTCATGGGATCATCTTGGTAACGGGACCTACGGGAAGTGGTAAAACAACCTCACTGCACTCCTTTTTGCGAGAGGTAGAAGCACCCCATAAAAACCTTATAACTGTTGAAGACCCTGTTGAGTATAAAAGTGATAATATCTCGCAGATTCAGGTCAATGAAAAAGTGGGACTCACTTTTGCTGCAGCGCTTCGCTCGATCCTCAGACAAGATCCCGACGTGGTGATGATCGGTGAGATTCGTGATGAAGAGACAGCAGCGATCGCTGTTCGTGCCGCACTTACAGGGCACTTGGTGTTCTCAACCCTACACACCAACTCAGCAGCAGCAACCATCTCAAGACTTGTTGATATGAAGATTGAGCCGTTTTTGATCTCCTCATCACTGCTTGGTATCTTGGCACAACGACTTGTGCGTGTTTTGTGTAGTGAATGTAAAGAGGAGGATAATCTTGCAGAGGAGTTTACAAGTGATTATGATCTTCCAAAAGATGCAAAAATCTACAAAGCAAAAGGTTGCAAAATATGCAACTATACAGGTTATGAAGGGCGAAGATCGATTGGGGAGCTTTTGGTGATGCAAGAGAGCATCAAAGAGTTGCTAAAAACCACAACAGATGAGCATACTATCAAGACACAACTTGAAAAAGATGGACTGCAGACAATAGCCAAACAGTTAAAGATGATGCTTTTAAGTGGTGAGACATCGTTGGATGAAGCGATCCGTATCGGTTTGGGGCATGAGTAGCAAACGCAAAGCCTTTACCCTTATGGAGGTGATGATCGCGACGCTCATTGTGAGTGTTGTGATCGCTGCGCTTTTGCAGATGCGAGGGGATAGTAACTATCAGCTTCAAAGGGTAGAGCAACACTCACTAAAGAATTTCCAGCTAAGTTTTTTGCTTGGGGTTGGAGAGAAGTATGGTTTTGAGAAAGAGCGCGTTACTCTTGATAAATTTGTTGATGATTTTGATATACAAAGCGATCTTAAACGCTCACTTCGTTCCCACTCTATGGATCTCAAATATGAAAAGGTCAATAGCATTGAGTTGCCTAGTGGTGGTGCATTGGAGATGGGAGTTGATAAGATTAAACTACCAGATTATACAGCAACAATGATGCGGGTGCGCTTGCAATGAGAAAAGCTTTTTCTTTGATAGAATTGATGATAGCGATTGTATTGCTCTCTATCATTATGGTGTTTTTGTATAAAAGCTATGCAGAGCTTAATTTACAAAGAGGGGTTTATGTAAAAAAAGTTGATCAAATCAAACATTTGCAACGCATCAAAAAAACGATTTTCTTAGATATTACTCAAGCTTTAGATAAGTTAAAGATAACCTCTGAAGAGAAAACTATTGATCTTGTGTCTTTGCAATCAAGTCACTCTTTGCACGATCGTATTCATCCCTACATTAGATACCTTGTGCGAGAGAAAAAACTTTACAGATTAGAATCTCTGCAACCATTACATCTGCCACTGAACAGTGAGGATTTTTTTGATGCCGATATGCTTTTGGAGGTGAAGGGGTTTAAGGTGTATGAGAGTAAAAATAAACCAAAAAGTTATCTGGTAGATATAACTCTACCAGATAAACAGCGTATTACGCTGAAAATAAGAGCGTTTAACCTGAATTAAACTGCAGTTACGTTTTGAGCTTCTAGACCTTTTTGCCCTTCACCGATCTCAAATGTAACTCTTTGACCATCTTCTAAAGAAACTCTTCCACCGTGTGGATTGTTTACCTGACGAAAATGTACAAATACATCTTTACCGCCATTGTCTTGTTGGATAAAACCATAACCTTTTTCATCGTTGAACCATTTGATTGATCCGTTTACTAATTCTGCCATAAAGCAACCTTGTTATAAAATTGTGTAGAATTTTGGAGAGTCTTTAGAGAGAGGTTTTACACGGGTAGAACAAACACACTAAAGATGAAATCGCACCTCATCTTTCACTAGAGGACAGTATAGCATAATTTTTGCCTTTTTTATGCAAATTCGTTAATTTAATCTACAAAAGTGTACAATTTCGTAAAATAACAACAGATTTAGGGTAGTTTATGAGCATCTACAGAGAATATGATATTCGTGGTATTTATAAAAAAGAGCTAAATGAGCAAAGTGTCACAAAGATCGGTTATGTTTTGGCTTCAAAGATCAAGGGTGAGTATGTGGCGGTTGGGTATGATGCCAGAATCCATTCTCCAATCTTGTTTAAATACCTTGTAGCAGGTCTTAATGCAGGTGGGAAAAAAGTGCTTGATATGGGACTTGTACCTACGCCGGTGAACTATTTTACCAACTATCAGCAATGGGATGGGATTACGCCGTCTGCTTCTGTGATGATTACCGGCTCACACAATCCAAGCCAATACAACGGCTTTAAGATCACCATCGATAAAGCACCGTTTTTCGGAGAAGATATCTACGCACTTGGGCATGAGTGTGAAGCTTTGGATTCTGTGCCAAAAACGGATAGGAAAGTAACAAAGATTGATGCAAAAAGCAGATATATCGACTATATGGTGGAGCAGTTTGCCCATCTAAAGGGTATGGATACTAAGATAGTGTATGATTGCGGCAACGGTGTTGCTGGAGTGGTGTTGCCGGAAATTTTTGACAAACTATCACTCAATACAAAAGGGCTTTATATCGAGCCAGACGGAACATTTCCAAACCACCACCCAGACCCATCGGTTGCTAAAAACCTTGAAGATGTCAAAGCGTTGCTTGCAAAAGAGGGAGATATCGCTTTTGCCTATGATGGTGATGCTGATCGCATTGCGCTACTGACTCATAAAAATAACATCAAGGGCGATATGATGGCACTGCTTTATGCGATGAAGATTCAAAACCCTACAATCATTGGTGAAGTTAAATGCTCACAAGTGATGTATGATGAGCTTGAAAAACGGGGTGCTAAAGCAGTGATGTATAAAACGGGTCACTCAAACCTCAAAGTGAAGATGCAAGAGCTTGATGCTGATCTAGCGTGTGAAGTGAGTGGGCATATCTTTTTTAAACACAGATATTTTGGGTATGATGATGCGATTTACGCTACTTTGAGGATGCTTGAGCTTGTGCAAGATGGAGTTGAACTTGACGTGGAACTTGAAAAACTGCCTGAAGTGTTTGCAACTGAGGAGATTAAGGTGGAGACAACAGAGCAGGAGAAATTTTTGCTGATCGATAAGATCAAAGAGTTATTAAAAAATCCACCGAAAGAGTTTCCTGCTATCAAAGATATTATCGAGGTAGATGGTGTGAGGATCAATTTTGAAAACGGTTGGGGATTGGTGCGCGCATCAAATACAACACCGGTTTTAGTTACTCGTTTTGAATCCACTTCCAAAGAGGACGCCCAAAAATACGAAGATGCCCTCAATAAACTTATACAAAATGCAAAGGATGCTCTATGAAAACCCATACACTTTTAATGCCGCTAGATATGCACCTGCACCTGCGAGACGGTGTGATGCTAGAAAATATCGCGCCACTCTCAGCGTACAGCTTTAGCGGTGCTATTATCATGCCTAATCTTGTTCCGCCTGTTACAACAAAAGAGGATGTGATCGCTTACAAAGAGCGGATCATGGCGGCGGTGCCAAATGACTATTTTGAGCCGTATATGACGCTGTTTTACCAAAACTACGACAAAGATTTTCTTGTTGATGTGGCTGAGGAGATCACGGCGATCAAGCTTTATCCGGCAGGGATCACGACAAATTCAGAAGGGGGAGTGAGCTCGTTTGATATCGAGGAGATGGGTCCAACACTTGAGACGATGGCGGAGCTTGGCATACCTTTGTGTGTACATGGTGAGACAGATGGGTTTGTGATGGATCGTGAAGCGGAGTTTATGGGTATCTATGAGGAGTTAGCGAAGAGTTTTCCAAATCTTAAGATCATCATGGAGCATATCACCACCAAAGAAGCGGTAGCGATGCTTGATAAGTATGAAAACCTTTATGCAACAATCACTGTGCATCACTTGCTTATTACCCTCGATGATGTTGTGGGTGGGATGATGCAACCACACCTTTTTTGTAAGCCGATCGCTAAACGCCCTGAGGATTTAGACGCACTTTTAAGCGTAGCGCTCGATGCACACCCAAAGGTGATGTTTGGAGGTGACTCTGCACCACATCCACAACACAAAAAAGAGTCATGCGGCTGTGCGGCTGGTGTATTTACAGCCCCTATTGCCCTGCAGCTTTTGTGTGAGATATTTGAGCAGTTTGACAAGCTAGATAACCTGCAGGCGTTTGTGAGTGACAATGCACAAAGCATCTATGGCATCTGCCCTGAGTTTAAAGAGGTGGTGCTAGAGAAGCGACCATTTGTCGTGCCTGAAAACTACGCAGGTGTTGTGCCGATCTATGCGGGAGAGACACTTAATTGGGCGATTGAGAGTGTCGAGTAAGATTTTGCTTTTGGAAGATGATCCTCTGTTTGGGGAGAGTCTTGTCGATATGCTAGAAGAGGAGGGGTATGAGGTTGTACTTTGCCCTAATGGTCAAGCAGCACTCGATGCCACATTTCAATCGCAGTTTGATCTTTACCTGCTTGATATCAATGTTCCCATCATCGATGGCATTACACTTTTAAAAGAGCTTCGTTGTGCCGAGGATGCAACACCGGCGATCTTTGTAACCTCCCACAAAGAAAAAGAGAAACTTCAAGAGGGTTTTTTAAGTGGTGGGGATGACTACATCGCCAAACCGTTTGACAACGATGAGCTTTTGCTTCGTATCAATGCACTTCTTAGACGCACAAAGAAAAAAGAGCGCATCTGTGCGTGTGATCTGTGTGTCGATTATACCCATAAAACAATCTACTACCACTCTCAAGCACTCGATCTCTCACGTAAAGAGTTTGAGCTGTTGGCGCTTTTTGTAAAACATGCCAATGAGGTGGTATCTAAAGAGATGATTTTAGATGAGCTTTATGCTATGGGTGAGGGTGGCAGCGAGGGAGCTGTGCGGGTTTACATCAACCGACTCAAGCAGTTACTTCCAAAGCTAAACTTTAAAAATATTCGCGGTATAGGGTACAAACTTGTTTGCTAATTTTCGCATCTATATCTTTCTTTTTTATATTGTTACAATTGCTTTATTTTTAGCTATTGAGTACTATATCTTAAAATCACCGACACTACAGAACAAGATATTTTTCTCAGTTGTTCTTGGTTGTATTGTGGTGCTTGCGGGGGTATTTATCTCAAAACTTGCACTTGATCCTTTGGTGGAGTATGTCAAAAATCTGCAAAATCTTTCACACGAAACACTCCATGAACTAAATTTACCAATTAGTACCATCATAACAAATACACAGATACTCAAAAAAGGTGTAAGCGATCCAAAAGCACTCAAGCGAATAGAGCGGATAGAATCAGCGTGCGATATGCTCAAACAACGTTATGATGAGCTTGATTATCTCATTAAAAAACAGTCAAAGCAACAACTCAAAGAGGAGGTGGAGCTCTCAGAAATTGTGTATAGTCATATCGATTTTTTACGCACACTTTATCCCCATGTTGAGTTTCATCTTACCTTGGAGCCAACACCGCTGATGAGCGATAAGATAGGTTTGTCTAAAGTGATTGACAACTTAATCGATAATGGGGTAAAATACTCCCCCAATGCAAAAGATATCGAGATTTCACTCAAAAACAGATGTTTAAGCATTACAGATCACGGCATCGGGATGGATGAGGTGGAGCTGTTGCAAGTTTTTGATAATTTTTACCAAAAAAATACCTATACACAGGGGTTTGGAATAGGTCTTGCAATGGTGAAGCGGTTTTGCGATGAAAATAAAATTTTGCTAGATATAAAATCAAAACCAAATGAGGGAACAACCGTTTCTTTACAATTTTAAAACAGGAAAAGAAGAGATATGCAAACAACAAATATGATGCAATACGCTGAGCAGGCACTTGACTATGGAGTTATGGGGATATTGGTACTGATGAGTGTGATAACTCTGTGGCTGTTGATTGAGCGGATGATGTTTTATAAGGTGGTGCGTATAGAGGATTATACACACAGAGATGCGTTGGAGCTCGATCTTACCAATAACATCAATGTTATCAGTACCATAGGTGCTAATGCCCCTTACATTGGACTCCTTGGAACAGTTATAGGGATTATGCTGACATTTTATACACTTGGTGATGTTGGGGCTGTGGATGCCAAAAAGATTATGACGGGACTTGCTTTAGCACTTAAAGCAACTGCAATGGGGCTTGTGGTTGCGATCCCTGCCATCATAGCGTACAACTATCTTTTAAGACGCATCGAGAAGATTTTAACAAAGTATGATATCGCAAACGAGAGTAGATAGAGGCGATGGCTAAGTGTAAAAAAACACAAAAGAAGTTTGACCAGATCAATGTGATCCCCTTTATTGATATTATGCTTGTACTGCTTGTGATGGTGCTAACTACTGCAACATTTATCAAGCAAGGTGTGATACCGGTAAATCTTCCTGAAGCAAAATCTGCTGATAAAAAAGAGGAGAAAAAAGAGGTGACGGTTTATGTTAATGCCAAAGGGGAGATGTTTTTTGAAAAAGAGAAAGTAACGCTTGAAGCACTCGAGCAAAAACTCTCTACCGTCTCAAAAGAGCAAACCGTTATCTTGCGAAGTGATAAAGACTCAAAGTTTCAAGATTTTGTTCATGTGATGGATATGCTTAAAAAGCTGGGGCACGAACAGCTGTACATCGTAACAAAAGAGTAGATTTTAATACCCTTGCTCTAGGAGTTTAAACTTTGGTGTAAACTTCTTTTTTACTTCTGTTTGCTCCTCTCGCGGTGTTGCATCTAACGCCTCTTTTTCTTTAGTGTCAAAAACTTTGGCAACTATCTCTTTGTCTTCAATAAAAAGATCACTTGCAAAAAAGAAAAGTACCATAATCACTACAATACTTGCATAAAGCAAGATGTAGTTTTTGATATGTCCACTCTCAAAAGGGTTACTGCCTAGTCGCATGAGTTACAAAATTGTGAAATGCCTGAGATGATTACATCATCCCTGGCATTCCTCCCATACCGCCCATACCACTCATGTCTGGAGCAGCAGCAGGTGTTTCCTCTTTTGGTAGCTCAAATACTGCCGCTTCAGTTGTTAGAAGCAATGATGCTGCAGATGTTGCGTTTGTAAGAGCAACACGCTCAACTTTAAGCGGATCGATAATTCCAGCTTCAAACATATCTACATACTCACCAGTTGCAGCGTTGAAACCTGTGTTTTCATCAGCATTTTCGATAGTATTAACAACTACACCTGCATCATACCCTGCATTTGTAGCGATCTGTTTTACAGGAGCTTTTACAGCGCGTAAGATGATCTCAGCACCAATTTTTTGATCCCCTTTAAGATCAAGATTCACTTTTGAAGCAGCGCGGATAAGAGCAGCACCACCACCGATAACAATACCCTCTTCAACAGCCGCTTTTGTTGCTGAGAGTGCATCATCAACACGATCTTTTTTCTCTTTCATCTCAGTTTCAGTTGCTGCACCAACTTTGATAACTGCAACACCACCTGCAAGTTTTGCAAGTCTCTCTTGAAGTTTCTCTTTGTCGTACTCGCTTGTAGTGTTCTCAATGAGTGTACGGATCTCTTTGATGCGCGCCTCAACAGCTTCTTTGCTTCCTGCACCATCAACGATTACAGTGTTGTCTTTGTCGATCACCACGCGTGAAGCTTGTCCAAGCATATCGATTGTAGTGCCTTCAAGTGTGTGACCTGTCTCTTCAGAGATCACCGTACCACCTGTAAGGATCGCGATATCTTGAAGCATCGCTTTGCGTCTGTCACCAAAACCTGGAGCTTTAACTGCAGAGATATTAAGTACACCGCGAAGTTTGTTAACAACAAGAGTTGACAACGCTTCACCCTCTACATCTTCTGCGATGATAAGTAACGGACGAGAAGATTTTTGGATCTGCTCCAATACCGGTAGAAGATCTTTAAGTGATGTGATCTTGCTATCTACCATCAAGATAAATGGATTTTCGATCTCAGCCGTCATCTTTTCAGTATTGGTGATAAAGTATGGACTTAAATATCCACGATCAAACTGCATACCCTCAACAACATCAAGCTCATCAACAATACCTTTAGCCTCTTCAACAGTGATAACACCATCTTGACCAACTTTCTCCATCGCTTCAGCGATCATGTTTCCGATCTGCTCATCAGAGTTTGCAGAGATCGTTGCAACTTGGGCGATCTCATTTTTGTCTTTGATGATTTTTGAACTTGCTTTGAGGTTTTCTAAGATCGCTTCACAAGCTTTATCCATCCCTCGCTTGATCTCAACAGGGTTTGCCCCCGCTGTAACATTTCTAAGACCCTCTTTGAAGATAGAGTTAGCCAAAACTGTTGCAGTAGTAGTTCCATCACCCGCTTCATCAGCGGTATTGCTTGCAACCTCTTTAACAAGTTGTGCACCCATATCTTCTAGTTTATCGGCAAGCTCAATCTCACGAGCAACTGAAACACCATCTTTAGTAATTGCCGGACTTCCGTAAGATTTTTGGATCAAAACATTGCGTCCGCGTGGACCCATTGTTACTTTTACCGCATCTGTTAGTTTTTCAACACCACGAGCTAAAGCGTTTCTTGCGTTATCTGAAAAAATTATCTCTTTTGACATTCTCTCTCCTTTTTATACTGTTTAATCATTAAAAATTTATGAAATTACACCTAGAACATCTGATAGTTCTAGTACGATGTAGTCTTGCCCATCTAGAGCGAGTTGCGTACCTGCGTACTTACCATAAACAACTGTGTCTCCAACTTTTACATCCTCAACATCGCCACCAGCCGCTACAACTTCAGCACGGTTTGGCTTCTCTTTTGCATTGTCCGGGATGATAATACCGCTTGAGGTTGTATTTGCCTCTTCAACGGTTTTAACAAGTAATCTTTCACCAAGTGGTTTAAAATTCATCTATATCCTCCTATAGTGTTTATAGTTGTGTAAATTACGGTTAGAATATTACAAAAAAATAGTAATCTTGTCAATACTCTTAGTCTTATTGACTAAAGTTTATTAAGTATTTTTACATAACTTAATTTATTTTAAAGTGATAATGGTATAAAATTTTTTTAAATATTAGAGATTTATCATGGAGGTTTTTTATGGCACAGAAGAAAAAGCAACCTGTAAAACAAAAGCCAATAGTGCTTTTTACATCTCCTACATGCAAGTGGTGTACAACAGCGAAAAAATATCTTAAGGAAAAAGGTTTAAAGTTTAAGACCATTGATGTTACCAAAGATAAAAAAGCGATGCAAGACTGCATGAACCATGGATGTCGAGGTGTACCGGTAGTGCTCATAGGGAGTCGTTGGGTATGTGGCTTTGATCAAAGTAAAATAGAAAAGGCACTAGCATAAACCTATTTTAGAAAACTCTAAGATGAGCTTGTGTATAATTCCAGCCTCTTAAGCGATGTCAAGGTAGCTCAGCTGGTTAGAGCGCTGGTCTCATAAGCCGGAGGTCGGGAGTTCAATTCTCCCTCTTGACACCATCATCAAGAGTCTTTTACAACAATATTCCGGATTAGCTCAGCGGTAGAGTAGGTGACTGTTAATCACTTGGCCACTGGTTCGAATCCAGTATCCGGAGCCATTCCAAAATCTTCAAATATTCCCTAAAATACGATACCTTAAAACAAAAAACAGAAAACTTTTTATAGAAATGCCATTTTTCCCACTATTCTTGAAAATAAATTGCAAAATTTACACGGCGACTTTACTAAATATTAACCACAAACAAGGTAAAATCGGGTCTAATTTTGTTTATGGATTTTTAATGAGAATAATATTTTTGTCTATTTGGTTATTGCTTTTTAGTTCCCTTTGTGCACAGAAGATTGAGAGTATAAAATTTGAAGGTATGGTACACCTCTCTAAGAGTGTCGCACTACGAATGTTAGAGTTTGGAGTGGGTGACGATATCGATGTCGATTCGGTTGATAGATCGATTAAAATTTTTTTTAATCAAGGGTATTTTAATGATATCTATACAGAGTTTGATAATGGTGTTTTAACATACTATTGCAAAGAAAAAGCGATCATCTCCAAGGTGGAGATTAAAGGTCATAAAGAGAATGATGATGCGTTTAAAGACTCAGTAGTGCAGATAAAAAAAGGTACACTTTATGATGAAAAAAAGGTGCAGGCTGCAAAAAGAAGGATCCAAGAAGCGATCGCGCAGGAGGGGAAGATCGATTCTGTTGTAGAGGTTGAGACAACCTACCTTGAAAACGGCAGCATACAAGTGACTTTTTTGATCAATGAAGGGGAAGAGATTATTATTGACAAGTTACGTTACAGTGGTGTTGCTGGGCTTGATAGTGATGATTTTGATGATGTGATTGCCAATAAAGAGCATCGGTTTATGGGGTGGTTCTGGGGTAGAAACGATGGTAAAATGCATCTTCGCGATCTTGCTTATGATAATCTGCGTATTCGCAATTTTTACATGCAACACGGTTACCTTGATGCCAAAGTTGAAGCACCGTTTGTGCGGGTAAATTTTGATAATTATCGAGCAGATATGTCGTATCAAGTGGTTGAGGGTGAGCAGTACACTATCTCAAAAGTTTCGATCTTTCAATCAAAGAATGTTATCGATGATAAGAAGATCAAAGAGCTGATTGCGCTTAAAGAGGGTGAGATATTTAATATTAAAACATTCAGAGAAGATGCAGATAAGATAAAAACACTTGTAGCAGATCTCTCTTACGCTTTTGTGCAGGTTATTCCCGATCTGAAAAAAGATATAAACAACAAAACAGTTGAAGTGGTTTTTAAAGTGATACCGAGCGATAAAGTTAAAATTAGAAATGTTACTATTTCCGGAAATACAAGAACATTAGATAGGATCGTGCGACGTGAGCTCTATCTTGCTCCTGGAGATATGTATTCGCTTACCGATCTTAAAGACTCCAGAAATGCTATAGGCAGACTTGGATTCTTTGATGGAACAACCATTGAAGAAAAAAGGGTTGATAACCATACGATGGATCTAGTTGTTAAAGTTAAAGAGACGACGACCAGTCGGGTACAGTTCGGTGGCGGGTATGGCTCTGGTGGATTGTTGTTAAACATTGGTGTGAGCGACAGAAACATCTGGGGAAGCGGTATTACTATTGGTCTCAAAGCAGAAAAATCGCAAACATCGAAAAACTTTTCATTTAATATCTCAAATCCTCGTCTTAACGACAGTGATTTTTCCGGAAGTTTTTCTATATACCATTCCAATTATGATTATAATGACTACTCCGTTAAATCAGATGGTGTATCTATTGGTATGGGGCATAGATTCTCAAGACATATCAGTGGATATCTTGGCTATAGATACTCTAAAAATGGATACAACCTTGGAAGTGATTTTAACAAAACGCAATATCCGCTATATTATTTTGAAGGGTATGCAAAGTCTGGTATTACAGTAAGTGCCAACTGGGATAATACCGATGATTATTATCTTCCAAGAAGTGGTTTTATCTTAGGGCAAAGCTTTGAAAAAACAGGACTTGGAGCACAGGCTAATTATTTGAAATCAAGAACAAACTTCTCCATCTATAAAGGGCTGGATGATTGGTTGGGATTTGATGCAATACTACGGTACAAAGCACGCTATTATGCACTTGTAGATAATGGTTATGTACCACTTGCTGAGAAATTCTACATGGGAGGTATAGGCAGTGTAAGAGGGTATGAGTCTTATTCCCTCTCTCCTATGATTAAAGACTCTACCGGTATCGATACCTATAATGGAGAAAGGATTAGGAGAATTGGTGGCACACAGACATTTTCAAACTCATTGGAGGTGAGTTTCCCACTCGTGCCAAAAGCGAAGATGCGTCTTGTAACCTACATCGACTGGGGAGTTATAGCTGATACAATCAGTGCTGTTGATTTGGTGGCTAATAATATGAAACGTAGTGGTTATGGTGTGGGGATCGAGTGGTTTAGTCCCGTTGGACCAATTCAGTTAATGTTTTCCAAAGCTATAAATCCACATCCTGACGACAAAACACAAACATTTGAGTTTACAATGGGGCAAAGATTTTAAGGGTGCTCTTAATTGAATATTACTTTAAACTCTTTGTCAGAACATTCTAGTTTGTTGATAGAGCTTTTGGCAAGGTAGAGGTTTGTTTGAGAGTTTACATATAACTTCCCGTTGTTAAAATTTAGTTCAAAATCGATATTTCTAGGATGGTGACTCAATAAAACAGTAGCAAGAGAGAGAAGAAAGCTTAGTTTTCTTGTAATATGCTCCTCTGGAAGTAAAAGATTGTATTTTTCAAGATGTGATTGTGCCGGTAGCTTGTTTTTGGCGTATTTTACCAGTGTGGCGATCAAGATAATCTCTTGATGGGTAAATCCATACTCAAGTGCAGTTTGTACGATGTAGTAAGCATGTTTATTTTGTGAGTAGAGATGGATATTACTTCCAGACGGGTAAAGCTTTGCAGCGATCGATAATTGTTTGCGATATTTTCTATCGATACCAAAGTGCGCAGATGTAAGATCAAAAAGCTCTTTGGAGAGTCTTGAGAGGTTATTGGAAAACTCTTTGTCCTGCAGATGAGCATCCAAAATATAACGAATTGATGTGTTGTAATGTGCAGGAAAACGGTGTTTTGCATTTCTTAGAATATCTGCAAGGAATACCCCCTCTCTCACACCTACACCACTGGTGATAATGTTTTGAATGTTGAACTTTTTGAGCACTCTTTGTAAGATAAAAACACCAGGTTTGATTACATCAAAACGGTTCTCTTTGATATAAAGATCGCGTAGTCGTGTTGCATCAGCAGCTAGCACCTGTTTGATATAGCCTTGAAAGATTTTTGGCGCATACTCATAGGCATGAAGCTTTCTTAAAGGATAATGTTGTAGTTTTTGGATAGCTGAAGAGATTGCACGAAAAGTGCCTCCTATACCCACAAGGGTGTGCGGATCGATATCGGTGATCTTGTCAAGTTCCGTATCGACGTATCTTTTTGCACCCTCAAGATCGTTATTGTCAAAAAAGAGCTCCTTGAGTCGTACTGTTCCAAGTTTTAGTGATTGGGTTTTTGAAACATTATAACCGTCGATATATGCGATCTCTGTTGAACCTCCACCAACGTCAATACTCATTGCATTGGACTGTTGCGGTAAAAGGTTTGCACATGCCAATGCACCAAAATAGGCTTCCCTCTCTCCACTTATAACTTTAATATTGAGTTGTAGATCTTTTTTGACTCTGTTGGTAAAGAGTTTTTGATTGGGCGCATCACGCAAAGCAGAGGTAGCTACACAGAAAATTTTCCTCGTTTTAAAGGATCTGGCAATTTGTAAAAAGTTTTCAAGTGCATTATAGGTACGCCGCATAGGTGCCTCTTGCAAGATAGCATTATGTTTATAAGCGTTTTCGGAAATTCTGACTTTGGATTTTTCTTCGTGTAAAAGATGGAAAGCAAAACGGGAAGTTTTTTCATAGATAACCATCCTAATGGAGTTAGAACCGATATCTATGACTGCCGTACGTTTTGCCAAAGGGGGTTACTCTTCTAGATTGAGGTTTTCAAATTTGAATTTTAGTTCTGCTATCGTTTCAACATTGTCTTTATCAGCAACGATACAATCAACAGGACAAACTGAGATGCAAGCAGGTTCATCATAAACACCGACACACTCCGTGCATCTGTCTGGATCGATGAAGTAGATTGGATCACCCTCTTCTATAGCAATTGTAGGACACTCTTCACGGCAAGCATCGCATGCTATACACTCGTCATTTATTAATAATGCCATATTGAAAAACCTTATACTGTATGAGTTGTTTTTATGTGACCGATTTATAGCAAAATAAACCTTTAGGATTTTTGAAATATAGCCAATCTACTTCTTTTGGGGGATAATACAAGAGAGTTGTGAATTGAGCTGCAAGGCTGCACGTGTACCCTCTATACCATCTTTTCGATTTTCAATGGTGATCTTAGCACCAAGAGCATCAGCAGCACTCTTTGCTAAAAACAGACCAAGTCCTACACCACTTTTGTTTCCTTGACGTTTAAAAGGAGCAAAAAAGTCAACTGTTTCATCGATCCCGCATCCCTCATCTAATACCTCTATAAGAAGCCCAAAGTCATCTTGCGATGTTTGTAGTTTGACAGACTTATTTCGCGGGGTAAACTTGAGTGCATTTTGTAAAAAGTTTTGTACGATCTGATTCAGAAGGCTCACTTGTAGGGTTGCCATAAACATATCAGGATGAAACTCCATCTCAAGAGTTTTACCTTCATTGTCAGCTAAGAGCTTAAAATCGTTTGCTTTTTGTTTGAGAAAACCTACCACATCGATCTCTTGTGGTTGATCGAGTTGTGCCCCCTCTTGCCTTCCAATATTGAGAATATTAGAGATGATAATATCCATCTCATCAATCGTTTTATTGGTTGTTTGTATTGCATCAATATACTCTTGAGCAGATCTTCTTTTGATGAGTGTTACTTGATTTTTGAGCTTGATAACTGCTAGAGGGGTTTTAAGCTCATGGGCTGTACCTATGAAAAGCTCTTTTTGGTATTTGACAAAGTTTTGGATCCTCGCAATAAGGTGGTTGATCGTTTGTGCCAATGGTAAAAACTCTAGTGGTATCTCTTGCATCTCTATAGGGTGCATCAGATGCTCGTTCATATTGGACAGATCTTCACTCATCCGCTTGACTGGCTTAACCAGTATCTTTGAAAGGGTGGTGGCATACACGATAACGATCAAAAATCCCGCAACATTAATAATAAAAATATAATTAAGAACCTTAGCAAGCAGTTTAGTAGTTGGGGTGATCTCTTTGGTGATCTTGAGATAAAGATGGTGGTTTTTATCAAAAGGGTAGATGAGAGTCAGGTAGGATTTTTTGTTTTCTTTTTTTTCATAAACTTCAGTCTCCTCAAGTGTTGCCCAAAGAGAGATAAGCTCAATGCTTAAAGCGAGAAAATTATCTGGAAATTCCCCAATATCATAAACAGATCTCTGCTGCGAGATATTTTGAGCATAATGGATTAGCTCATTGGTTTTTTCATCGTAGATCGATTCTTTAATATAAAAGTATAAAAGGGAGGAAAATATCAGTATTAAAGATGCTGAAGAGATAAAAAGTTGTACAAGAAATTTTCTTCGAATACTTTGGCTTTTTAACATCTCGATAACCCCTCAAAATTTTAAGGGATTATACCATTTTTAGTTTACTTCTTTTGGAAAACAGAAGCGATACCCACGACGACGTACTGTTTCAATCGTTGTGATACTTAGAGGTTTATCCATCTTTTGACGGATCTGGTTGATAGCAACCTCAATGACATTTGGAGTGACAAGTTCAGGCTCCTCCCAGATAGCATCAAGAAGCTGCTCTTTAGAGACGATCTGATCGCGGTGGCGAGCAAGGTGAGTAAGCACTTCAAAAGGTTTACCTTTAAGCTCGATCTCTGTTTCTTTATAAGTGATCTTCTCCTCTTCAGGATTGATTGTAAGATCTTCGATCTCGATGATGTTGCTACCGCCAAAGCGAAGTCTCGCTTCAAGCCTTGCAATAAGCACTTCAAAGTCAAAAGGTTTTCTAATGTAATCATCAGCACCTGCTCTTAAAGCTTCGATCTCGCTCTCGTTGTCATCACGTGCTGAAAGTACAACTACAACAGTTTTAGGTGTTTTAGCTTTGATATCACCGATGATCTCAACTGAGTTTCCATCTGGAAGCATCCAGTCCATGAGTACGAGATCGTAGTTACGGATATCTAAATAATACTCACCATCTTTGAGTGTTTCAACAACATCACTCTGATAACCAAACTCTTTGAGCCCCTCAGCAAGCATTTTGTTTAGTGTTACTTCATCTTCTATAATAAGAATACGCATCTATTATTTCCTATGTTTTAAAAATTTTGTGAAATGATAGCATAATTTTAGGTAACTTTAAACTTTTTTTCAATAAAAGTGAAGACTTTCTTAAGAAATGAGTTTTGTTGTTTGCTGTACACTTACCTTGCAGTCGGGTAAAATAGATGGTTTTGTGATCTTGATTGTTACTTTTTTGATAGTAGGAAAATTTTTATATATTTTTTTCTCCAATGTAAGCAGTGCATCTTCGATAAGGAGAAATTTTTTCTTTCTCATCGTTTTTTTGATCAAATCAACCACATCAGCGTAGTTGATAAAATCACCATCGAAATGGTATTTCAATGTAGCATTTATAACAACCTTTTGCTTTGTTTTACGCTCATGATCAAGAATGCCTATGATACATTTAAAACAAAGATCCTCGATGTAGATTTTCACTTAGATCACTCGTTTCTCTCCACCTTTAAGGAGGCGTACGATATTTGGTATATGTTTGTAAAAGAGGATAAAAACGATGACCCCAATAGGTACGTGTGTTGTTTGGGGATGTAGATAAAAACTTGCTATAAACATCGCCAGCACACCTGTAAGTGAAGAGAGTGAAGAGATACGCACCGTTTTTGCCATCACTACCCAAACAACCAAAGCGATCAAAGTCTCAAATGGAAGCATCACAAGCATCACACCCATGCCGGTTGCGATCCCTTTGCCCCCCTCAAAGCCAAGGTAAGGTGAAAAACAGTGTCCAACAACAGCCAAAACAGCGATCGCCCAAAGTGTCGCTTCGCTTACTCCAAGAGCATAACCGATCCCAAGTGCCACCATCCCTTTGATCGCATCAAGTGCAAGGGTGGCCGCACCCAGTTTTTTTGCAAGTTTTGGGTCTTTTTCTTTGACCACTCGCAACACATTGGTTGCCCCTATACTTTTACTCCCTGCTGATTTGACATCAACACCTGCAAAGAATTTTGCAAGTAGTGATCCAAACGGGATCCCACCAACAAGGTAAGCGAGTATATACATCTGAATATTTGTGTTAAAAAGTAGTTCCATTATAAACCTTCAAGAAATTAGTGACGCCATTGTACATTGATAATGCTAAATTTTTGATATAATTGCGTCATTACATGTAACGGGGTATTTTTTGCAATTAAGTAACGAAGAATTAAAACAAGAGATATTCAGACTCAAAGAGAAGTTAAGCGTAACGGTGGTGGCTCACTTTTATCAAAGAGATGAAGTGTTTGAGATGGCAGATATTACGGGAGATTCACTTGAGCTTGCGATGAGAACCAAAGCGGATGACGCTGAGTTTGTACTCTTTTGTGGTGTCGGTTTTATGGGGCAGAGTGTTAAAGTGCTAAGCCCGGAGAAAAGAGTGGTGATGCCAAAGATCGCTTGTTGTGCGATGGCGAGAATGATTGATTCGCTTTACTACGATGAATCGGTGAAGTTTTTAAACGATCACGGCATTGCGAGAGAAAATATCTTACCAATCACCTATATCAACTCCAATGCCGATGTGAAAGCAAAAGTGGGTGAGATGGGTGGTATGGTGTGTACCAGCTCCAATGCAAAAAAGATCATCACCACCGCTTTGGGTGAGGGTAAAAAGATCCTTTTTGTGCCAGATCGATGCCTTGGGCAAAACATTGCCAACCAGATGGGTCTAAAATCGATGGTGATAGGGCAGGGGGGTGATCCAAAAGAAGCGGACATCATCTGTTATGATGGCTTTTGCTCGGTGCACCAGCTCTTTACGGTAGAAGATATTGAGTTTTACCGCAAAAAATATCCGGGGATCAAAATTGCCACGCACCCTGAGTGTGATCCGGCAATCTGTGAAGCGAGTGATTTTGTAGGATCTACTTCACAGCTTATCAAGTATATTACCGAATTACCGGAAGATCAAAAAGTTGCCGTTGGGACAGAGTTTAATATGGTTAATCGTCTGCGTCCAAAAAACACCTATGTGCTAAGTTCAACGAAGCCAGAGTGTCCTACGATGAATGAAACAACGCTTGAGGATGTGTACCTCACTCTCAAAGCGATCGAAGATGGTGCGCCGATCAATGAGATCGAAGTGGATCCATCAACACAAAAATGGGCAAAAATAGCACTCGAGAGAATGTTGGCATTATGATCAAAGAGTTTGTAAAAGCGGCACTTGCTGAGGATGTTGGCAGGGGTGATCTCTATGCGCTTGTTGAGCTGAGTGTGGCAGCAAAAGCAGATATCATCGCCAGGTGTGATGGAGTCTTTGCGGGAGCGAAATATATTGATGTGTTAGCTCAGGAGGAGAGGCTTGAGATCACTTGGGGTAAACAAGATGGTGAACGGTTTGTGCAAGGGGATATGATTGCTACCATTCAAGGCTCTTCACACGATCTTTTAAAGTGTGAGCGAACGATTCTTGACCTAGCACTCCATGCAAGCTCCATCGCAACCCTTACGCGAAAATATGCCGACATTATCAAACCTTACGGGGTAAAACTGCTCGATACAAGAAAAACAAGACCGCAACTGCGGGTGTTTGAGAAATACGCTACAAGGTGTGGCGGGGCAACCAACCACAGAATGGGGCTGGATGATTCTTTGATGATCAAAGATACCCACTTAAAAACGATTGCAAATCTTAAAGAGTATATCCAAAAAGCAAGAGAGGTGATCCCTTTTACTGCTAAGATTGAGGTAGAAGCTGAAACACTCGAGATTGCAAAACTTGCTTTTGAAGCAGATGCAGATATTGTGATGTGTGATAATATGACACCCTCTGAGGTGGCTGAGGTGGTGTCTTACAGAGATGCCAACTATCCACACATCTTGCTTGAAGCAAGTGGCAATATCTCGCTTGATACTATTGAGGGTTACGCCAAAACAGGTGTCGATGCGATCAGCTCAGGCTCACTGATCCATCAAGCCAACTGGATCGATCTTTCGATGAAGATGCGTTAGCATTACATCTAAAGAGGGTTCTTCTGGGAGTATTAAATGGCTGATGATCAGGAAAAGACTGAAGAACCTACCCCCAAGAAGATAGAGGATGCCCGAAAAGAGGGGAATGTTCCAAAATCGCAAGATGCTTCGGGGGTGATGAGTCTTTTTGTAGCGATTTTAGCCACACTGATGCTTTTTCCTTTTATCGCCAAACATATGGTTACACTCTTTAAGTACTATTTCTCCCTTATCGGCACTCCTGTAGATAAGCTTTTTGTGATCGATATTATCATCGTTTCTGTTCGTGAGGTTCTTTTGATGATTATACCGCTTGCAACTGCGGTTGCGGTAGCTGGAATAGTAGCGGCTTTTGCACAGTTTGGGTTTTTGTTTACCACCAAAGCAATTGTGCCGGATATTAAAAAACTCGATCCTATTAAGGGGATAAAAAACCTTTTTTCATTAAAAAAACTGATCGAGGGGATCAAAGTTACGCTCAAATCTTTTACAACGCTTGGAGTGGGATTTGTTTTCTTTTTTTATTACATTACGGAACTTCCTACTGTAGCACTTTTTGGGCTTGGTGAGCAGTTAGAGTGGCTGCAGGAAAAAGCGCTTGTGATCGCTTTGGTGATGCTTTTTATCATTTTTGTGTTTGCAATAGTTGATGTGATGATTGTGCGTAAACAATATTTTGATGGTTTGAAGATGTCTAAACAAGAGGTCAAAGATGAGATGAAAAATATGGAAGGGGACCCTCAAATCAAAGCAAAAATCAGGCAGATTCAGATGGAGACAGCAAGACGAAGGATGATGGCAGAGGTGCCAAATGCCGATGTTGTCATCACCAACCCGACACACTATGCGGTAGCGATCAAGTATGAGCAGGAAAAACATGCAGCACCGATCGTGATAGCCAAAGGGGTGGATAATGTTGCACAAAAGATCAAAAAAATAGCGCGTGAAAATGATGTGCACATTGTGCAAAACCCACCACTTGCAAGAACACTCTATAAAGATGTAGAGGTTGAAAAACCGATTCCGCAGGAGCTGTTTGCCACAGTTGCCGAAGTTTTGGCGTATGTTTACAAGATGAATAAAAAATAGTATATAATCTTGCAAAGAAAGTGAAAATTGTTTTGATAGAATTTACAAAGATCAAAGATGCAAAACATGTCGCAATCATTGTAAATGAGCAGAGTATTGCATCTGGATGTGCACTCTATTCGTATTTGTTAACACTTCACAAAAAAGTTTCCCTTGTGAGCAAGCATGAGATAAGGTACAAATTTTTCTTTTTACCTTGGTTTACAAAGCTAAGAGCTACCAAACCTGCAACTGCTGATCTTGTTTTTGATGCTCCTAGTGATACTTTGTGGCTTTATGAAGCACTCAAACAAGAGGGTGTAAAGTTTAATGAGAAGATCGCAACATCGCTCTATGCCTCTTTTTTGATCGAAGATGGTAGCAGTTTTTTGCAAGATATAAAAAAACTTGAAGCGATGGGGAGTTTGATCGAAAGCGGTGCAAAAACGCAAGAGGTGATCAAACATCTTCACAACAGCGAGTCGTTGGCATATTTGAGACTCCAAGCACAGCTATACAGCTCTTTTGTGTTGCTAGACAATGCTACAACTGCCAAAGTTGTGTTAAACAATGAGATGTTGCAAAAAAGTGGTGCGAGTTTGCAAGATGTGCAAAAAGCGGCACACAATCTTTTAACACTTGTACACGTAACAAAAGTGCAAGTGGTATTTGAGGACAAAATAATTTATGAGGAAGTAGAGTGAGAAGAAAAAAGAATTCATCATTTGTTACGTTATTGATATTTGTAGCGCTTATTGCAGCAGGTGCTTATGTCTATTTTTCACAAACTTTTGAGCGTGTGGCTCCAAAAATTACGATGCAAAATAATGGTTTTTGGAACCTGAAACAGCCGTTACATGTAACGATTGAAGATACAAGTGGCATTAAGCTTTATAAAATCACACTGCAGAGTGAAAAGGGTGTCAAAGAGTTGGCGTATGAGCAGTTTGTAGTGCCACAAAACAAGTTTGCGATCGATGTGCAACCTCCAAAAGGGTTGTATCGTTTAAAAAATAAGCAGCTTACACTTACAATCGAAGCTGTTGACAGCAGTCAATGGAACTTTTTAAACGGTAATATTGCGGTAAAAAAGTTTGTTTTAACAGTGGACAAGAAAAGACCAAGGGTAAGTATTGTTAACAACTCCTATAAAATCTCAAGAGGTGGTTCAGCCTTGGTGATTTTTAGTGTAGAAGATGCTAATCTTGAAGAGTACTATATCGATATTAACGGTAAAAAATTTCAAGCCGAGCCGTTTTACAAGGAGGGTTACTACATTGCACTTTTGGCATGGCCGGTGCAACAAAGAAGTTTTCGGGCAAATGTGGTTGCTAAAGACAGTGCCGGTAATATAACAAAAGCGTATATCCCATTGTATCTCAAAGAGAAGCAATATAAGGTTTCCAAAATTACCCTTTCTGACAAGTTTTTAAATGGAAAGATTTATGATCTCGCTGAGGAGTTTGAGGAAACACAGGGTGTAGATGATAAACTCGAGCAGTTTAAAATTATCAACGAAGATGTCAGAGCAAAAAATGAGAAGTTGATTCATGATGTTACATCGAAAGTCTCTGATGCAATGATTAGCGATTTTCGTATTAAAAAGATGTATCCTTTAAAAAATGCTCAGGTGGTTGCACACTTTGGAGATCACAGAAAGTACTACTATAGGGGCAAATTTGTCAGCGAAGCTTACCACATGGGGCTCGATCTTGCAAGCTCTGCAATGGCACCGATCAAAACACAAAACAGTGGGGATGTTGTTTTTGCAGATTATAATGGGCTGTATGGCAATATGCCTGTGATCTCTCATGCACTTGGACTTTATACCATTTATGGTCACTGCTCAAGTATTGATGTAGTTCAAGGTGATCATCTAAATAGTGGCGATAAGATTGCCAATACCGGAAAAAGTGGTTATGCGATGGGGGATCATTTACATTTTGGTGTGCTTGTTCAAGGTGTTGAGGTACGGCCACAAGAGTGGATGGATGCACGGTGGATAAAATTGAATATTACTGATATAATAAAAGAAGCAAAAAAAATAATAGATCGAAGATAGAGGCTAAAATGTATCAAACAACTATTAAAAAAAGTGTGGAACTTGTAGGGATAGGGCTCCATAAAGGTTCACCAGTAAAACTTCGTCTGGAACCTTTGGAATCTGGAAGCGGAATTGTTTTTTACAGAAGTGATGTGGATGTTTCGATCCCGCTGATCCCTGAGAATGTTGTTGATACAAAGATGGCTACAGTTATTGGTAAAGATGGACACGTGATCTCTACGATCGAGCATCTGCTTTCAGCGGTGTATGCGTATGGGATCGATAACTTAAGAGTGGTTGTAGATGCCGATGAGGTACCTGTAATGGATGGAAGCAGTGCGAGCTACTGCATGCTTTTGGATGAGGCAGAGATTTTACAACTCGATAAGCCGAAAAAGATTATGCGAATTAAAAAAGAGATTACGATCCAAGAGGGTGATAAGTATGTGAAATTGACCCCCTCAAAAGATCTTAACTACGATTTTACGATCAAGTTTCCCCATCCTGTGATTCAGGAGCAGGCTTATGTGCTGAAGTTTACAAAGCAGACCTATAAAGAGGAGATATCAAGAGCTAGAACCTTTGGATTTGTGCATGAGGTACAGTATCTTCGCTCAAAAGGGCTTGCACTTGGTGGCAGTTTGGAAAATGCGATCGTTTTAGATGAGAAAAAGATCCTTAATCCCGAGGGGCTTCGTTTTGAAGATGAGTTTGTACGTCATAAGATCCTTGACGCTATTGGAGATATGAGTCTTATCGGGATGAATTTTATCGGCAATTATGAAGCATTTGCCGGCAGTCACGACCTTAATCACAAACTCACACTTGAGCTTTTAAAAGATCCTGCAAATTATGAAGTGATCGAGATGGTTGGAGAAGAGCTCAAAGAGTTAGAAAAAGCGTATGCGTAAAAAAGTTGAGATACTTTGCATTACCCTCTCAACGCCTCTGTTGATAGGGATTTATGAAGATGGCAAATTGATACAGAACATTACAAGCGATGCCAAAAGCTCCGATGCAATGCCGCTTATCTTTGAAGAAATTTTACAAAAGTATGAACTAAAAGCGCTTTATTATGTTAATGGTCCTGGGAGCTTTATGGCGATCAAGGTGGCCTATATCTTCTTGCGATCGTTGAGTATCTTAAAAGATGTCCCCCTTTTTGCCAGAGATGCCTTTTATTTTAATGAGAATCAACCCATAAAAGCGATAGGAAAGCTATTTTTTGTTAGAATTAATCAAGAAATTAAGACGCAAAAGTTAGAAACAGTGCCTACAAGTGGTTTTAAGCTCCCTGATGTACTGGATTATGCAGCGTTTCATCAAGATACTGCGCCTCTTTATATGATAGGGGCAGTGTGAATAGGATAAAGAGTGACAATAAGTGTACCTGCTACATCTGCTAACCTTGGACCGGGATTCGATTCTTTAGGTTTAGCGGTGGATCTGCGCAATAAAGTGGAGTTTCACCCTTCAAAATTTTTTAGTGTAAGTATTAAAGGGGAGGGGGAGAATAATTCCCGTCTTAAAGGGAATAACCTCTTTGTAAGTATCTTTAATGAACACTACGCTAGGCTGAGTAAGAAAAAACAAAATTTTAAATTTACGTTTTATAACTCTATCCCGATGTCAAGAGGGCTTGGAAGCTCATCGGCTGTGATCGTCTCAGCTGTCGCTTCAGCACATGAAGCGGTGGGGATTAGAGTCTCAAAACGGCGTATTTTGAACCATGCTTTGGTGTACGAGCCACATCCCGATAATATTACACCAGCAGTGATGGGTGGATTTAATGTTGCAACGATCGAGAAAAATAAAGTATTTTCCCAAAAAAAACATCTGCCAAATTACCTTAAAGCTGTTGTGGTGATTCCAAATAAACAAATGAGTACATCAAAATCAAGAACAGTTTTACCAAAGTCCTATTCTAAAGAAAATGCTGTGTATAACCTCTCCCATACAGCCTTGACAGTTGCAGCATTTTTCAACGAAGACTGGGAGATGCTCAAGCTTGCTGCTCAAGACAGGTTTCATCAAAAAGCGAGGATGAAAACATTACCGGAGTTGTTTGCGGTACAAAAAGTGGCGTATGAGAGTGGAGCACTTATGAGTACGCTTTCAGGGAGCGGGAGTACATTTTTCTCTATGGCTTACGATGATGATGCTGTGATGATTGCCAATCGTTTGAGTCAAAAGTTTCCGGAATTTACAGTAAAAATCTTAGATTTTGACAACAATGGTCTAGTGATTAAGCGATAAACAGCAAAAATCAAGTAATATTTGGATATAATGGTGAAAAAATTTTATAAACCAACAAGAATGTGTATCTCTTGCAGGCAACAAGATACACAAAACAATCTACTAAGGTTTAGATGTATTGATGGGGAACTATCTTCGTTTGATGGAGTTGGACGAAGTTTTTATTTATGTTATGTTTGTCTAAGTGATGAAAAAAAGATCGCAAAAGCGCTGATGCGACAATGTAGAAGCGGTAAAAAAGATGAACTGTTGAACAAACTAAAGGAGATGATCACGAATGAGTGAAAAAGTTAGAGTACATGAGATAGCCAAAGAGCTTGGAATCACCTCTAAAGATGTTTTAGAGAAAGCTTCAAAAATGGGTCTTGATGTCAAATCTGCACAAAGTGTTGTGACGATGGAGCAAGCAGAGGATTTGGCAAATTATATAATGAATGGAGAACCGGCTCAAGAGGTTGTAAGTGCTCCTCAACAAGAGATAAAAAAAGAACAAGAGAAAAAAGAGGAAACTCCAAAACAAGAAGAGAGTCCAAAAACTGCCACAAAAGAGCCAGAGAAGAAAGAGACTCCTAAAGAAGCAAAAGCTCAAAGTGAAGCAACTCCTAAAGAAGAGTCAAAACCACAAGTTCAAACTCCAAACATTAAGCCTGCCGTTAAAAAATCTGGTCTGAAAATCGTTAAGAAAAAGAGAGTTAAGCAACCAGAAGTTACCCAAGCACCACAAAAATCAGAAGCGATTGTATCCTCTTATGGCAAAATCAGCCAAGAGGTGCTTGAAGAGATTGCCAAAAAGAAGAAAAATAAAGAAAAGTCAGCTCCTGCGCCTAAAAAAGATCAAGGTACTAAGATCGATATCTTTGGTGGTTCGATGGTTGATGTATCTATTGATATGGATGAAGATGAGGTTGTGCTTTTGGATATCAATGCAACCGAACGTAAAGAGATTCAGATAGAAGAGCCAAAAAAACCTAGGCAGCCTAAACCAATAGGGAGAAATGCTAACAAAAAACAAGCCCCTCGCCAAAGAAAAGTGGCTCGTGAGAAAAAGAAAAAATACACCAAAGAGAAACCAGTTGATGAGGTTGTAACACACGTAGAGATCCCTGAAGATATTCGTGTTTACGAGTTTGCCGAAAAACTCAAACGCCCTATGAGTGATATCATTAAAGTTCTTTTCGATCTTGGTATGATGATGACGAAAAATGATTTTCTTGGCGCTGATGAGATTGAGATCCTCTCTGAAGAGTTTGGTGTTGAGGTAACGGTTGTCGATCCAAAAGATGAGTTTAACTATGTGGAAGAAACAGAAGTAGATGTAGATCCAGATGCTCTTGATCGTCCACCAATCATTACGATTATGGGGCATGTTGATCATGGTAAAACATCACTTTTAGATAAGATCCGCGCTACAAAAGTAACTGAAGGTGAAGCTGGTGGTATTACGCAACATATCGGTGCATATACCATCTCGCAACACGGTAAAGAGATCACATTTATCGATACTCCGGGGCACGCGGCATTCTCTGCTATGCGTCAGCGTGGTAGCGATGTGACAGATATCATCATCATCGTTGTTGCAGCGGATGATGGTGTGAAACCACAGACTGAAGAGGTGATCAAGATTGCTAAAGATTCCGGTGCGCCTATAATCGTTGCACTTAATAAAATCGATAAAGAAACATCTAACCCTGATATGGTCAAAGGTCAGATGGCTGAGCGTGGTATCAATCCAACCGATTGGGGTGGGGATGTTGAGTTTGTTCCACTCTCTGCAAAAACAGGGGAGGGGATCGATGAACTTTTGGAAAATATTCTCCTCACAGCTGAGATTATGGAGCTAAAAGCAAACCCTAAAACAAAAGCGCAAGCGGCAGTTGTTGAGTCATCTCTTGAGAAAGGTCGTGGTGCAGTCGCTACCGTAATTATTCAAAGCGGTACACTTAAAGTGGGTGATAATGTTGTTTGTGGACAGTCTTACGGGCGTGTTAAAGCACTCATTAATGAGCATGGCAAACAGATCAAAGAGGTGCCACCATCGCATACAGCGGTTGTAGTTGGTCTTAATCAAGTACCTTCTGCCGGTGAGATTATGAGCGTGATGAAAAACGAAAAAGAGGCAAAAGCGTATGCCCAAAAACGCTACGAGTATGAAAGACACAAAGAGCTTTCAAAATCGACCAAGTCTTCACTTGAAGATATGACGGCGATGATCAAAGAGGGTATGCTCAAGTCTCTTAAAGTGGTTCTTAAAACCGATGTGCACGGATCTCTTGAAGCGATCCGTTCATCACTCAGTGAGCTAAGAAACGACGAGGTAAAAATCGACATCATCTCAAGTGGTGTCGGTGGTGTTACGGAGAGTGATGTGGAGCTTGTGGCAAACTCTGAGAATTGTGTCCTTCTTGGTTTTAATGTTAGACCAACCGGTGCAGTTAAAGCACTTGCAAAACAAAGAAATGTTGATATTAGGACTTACTCAATTATCTATCAGTTACTCGATGATATGACAGGAATGCTCACAGGTATGATGGCACCGAAATTTACTGAAGAAAACACAGGTCAAGCAGAAGTGAGAGATGTGTTTAAGTCTCCTAAAGGTATGGTTGCCGGATGTGTGGTTGTTGATGGTAAACTTATCCGCGGTGGACTTGTAAGAGTTATTCGCGATGGTGTTGTTGCCTTTGAGGGTGAGCTTGTATCGCTTAGACGCTTTAAAGATGATGTTGAAGAGGTTGGTAACGGTTATGAGTGTGGTGTTATCATCTCCAACTACGAAGATGTTAAAGTGGGTGATGTGATCGAGACATTTAAAAAAGTTGAGCAAAAAGTAAGCCTGTAAATGACCGAAGCACAGATTAAACTCAAGCGTACAGAGTCGGTTCTTTTAGAGCTGATCCCAGAAGCACTTTCGCAACTCGATGATGCAAGACTCCATGAGCTTAGTGTGGTAGATGTTCGTTGTTCACGTGGAAGAAGCGATGCAAAGGTGTATCTTGATCCCTCTTACTTTTCGGAGCAGGAGCAAAGAGTACTTTTAAAGCAGATTAAAAAAGCAAGACCAATCATCGAAGATTATTGCATGAAAGATCAGGGGTGGTTTCGCTCTCCGAAACTCGCTTTTGAGTTTGATGAACATTTTAAAAAGACACAAATGATCGAAGAGCTTTTTAAAAAGATCTCTAAAGATACAGACAAGGAAGATGTGTGAGTTTACAAAACGATATCGAATCACTGGTAAAATCTGTCGGCTTGGAGCTTTACGATGCATCGGTTGTCTCTGAATTTGGTGAGACGATCTACCGTGTGGCTGTTGTGTCAAGCGAATTGGAAGATGGTAAGCGTAAAGGTGTGACACTCGATGCGTGTGTAGAGCTTACCCATCTTCTCTCACCCCTTTTAGATGTTACCCCTCCGGTTTCTGGTGAGTACCGCTTGGAGGTTGGCTCACCGGGGTTGGAGCGAAAACTGACCACACTTGATCATTTTGGTAAATCTGTCGGGGAAAATATTGCCCTTACAACGGCTGAAAATGATAAAATCAAAGCAAAACTTTTAGAAGTTAACGGCAATGAACTTCTTTTTGAAGATGAACATGAAAAGTTTACTATCAACTTCGATGCGATCAAAAAAGCGAAAACTTACTTTGAATGGAAATAGATCATAATTTTTATATGAAACTCGCTTTGGATGAAGCGTGGGAGTTTCAACTTTTAACCTACCCAAACCCTGCAGTTGGGTGTTGCGTTGTAGGTGAGCATGGCGAGGTCTTGGCAGTTGCTGCACACCAAAGAGCGGGTGAAGCTCATGCAGAGGTTTTAGCCCTACAACAAGCGTATGCAAAACTCAGTAATGATGCTACCATCTTAGAGTTACAAGCATCTGCCGATATCCACGATTACCTTTTACAAAATCATAACAATATTTTTCAAAACTGCACTCTTTATACAACGCTTGAACCTTGCTCGCACCATGGTAAAACACCATCATGTGCAAATCTTTTAGTATCGCTGCATCTAAAAAGTGTTGTTGTGGGTGCAAACGATTTTAATAGCGAAGCAGCTAATGGCATCAAAATTTTAGAAGAGGCTAAGGTTGATGTTACATGTAACGTTATGGCGCAAGGGTGCAAAGAGCTTTTGATCCCGTTTCAAAAATATATTGAAGGTAGATTTGTGTTTTTCAAGTGGGCGCAAAGGCTGAATGGTACCTTCGATGATGGCAGCATTACATGTGGCGCGTCAAAAACTTTAGTGCATAAGATGCGTGATGTGTGTGATCTTTTAGTGATCGGTGGCAATACGGTAAGAGTTGATCGCCCAACGCTTGATGCAAGGCTTGTCGGTGGCAAAGCACCCGATGTTTTGATCCTCTCCAAACAAAAAGAGTTTGACACCACCATTCCCCTTTTTAATGTACCAAATAGACGGGTATTTATCGCTGATAATTTAGAAAAAATTAATGAGTATCACCATGTGATGATAGAGGGTGGCGAGTCAATGTATGAACTTACCAAAGAGGTAACTGATCTTTATCTTTGTTTTGTGGCACCAAAATTTGGCGGCAAGCTCATATTTGCACAAAGTAAGGATCAATTGAGAATTTTAAAAGCAGATAAAGTCGGCGAAGATATAATATTGTGGATGAAAAAGGTTGATAATGAGTAGTGAAAAACAGGAAAAAATTGTCTCGATGTTTGATGATATTGCACCAACTTATGACACGGCAAATCGTGTGATGAGTATGGGGGTTGATATCACATGGAGAAAAAAAGCGTGTGATCTTGCGTTTAGGTATCTTGATAAAAAAGAGATTGATCGCATCGTAGATGTGGCGTGTGGTACAGGTGATATGATGCTTCACTGGGATAAACAGGCAAAAAAAGCGGACATCACACTCAAAGAGATTGTAGGGGTTGATCCTTCCGAGGGGATGTTGGAAGTTGCAAAGAAAAAATTGCCACAGTTTTCTTTTCACACCGCAAAAGCTACAGAGATTCCCCTTGAAGATGCAAGCAGTGATATCATTAGTATCACTTACGGCATTAGAAATGTTATGGAGCGTCAAGAGGCATTTTACGAGTTTAACCGTGTATTGAAACAGGGTGGTTTGGTAGTGATTTTGGAGTTTATGAAGCAAGAAAAAAAAACTCTCTTAGATAAGATTAGAGATTTTTATATGCACAAGATTTTGCCTTATGTAGGTGGAATGATTTCAAAAAACTTGGAAGCTTACACCTACTTGCCAGATTCAATCGAGAACTTTGTGACAATTGATGGGATGCAAACAGAACTTGAAAAAGCAGGTTTTGAGATCTCCTACACACAAAGTTTCTCAATGGATATCTCGACACTTTTTATTGCGCGTAAAAAATAGCAGTGCCAACTTCAACTAGCCCTACCACTCCTCCTCATCCTCATTGATCTCGGCGTCATCGTAAGGGTCCATGTGGGTAAGGATATGTACTTTTTTCTCAGGAAAAAGTGCTTTGACCTTGGCTTCGATCTTATCGGCTATTATATGGGCATCGTAGAGGGATATGGTGACATTGAAAACGAGATGGTATGAGATAAAAACATGCGATCCTGACTCTCGTGTTTTTAGGTAGTGATAATCTGTGATAATTGGCTCCTCTTCGATCACCTTTTTGATCTTATCTACATCTTCTGCAGGGAGTGCCACATCTAACAGCATCAAAATCCCCTCTTTGATAATAGGGTATGCCGAGTAGATCATATATATCGCAATCCCAAGACCGAGAATAGGATCAACGATGCTCTCACCGGTGTAGGCAACAACTCCAAGTGCGATCAGTACCGCTGCGTTGGTATAGAGGTCTGTTTGGTAGTGCAGGGCATCTGCGCGGATCACCATATTGTTGGTTTTTTTGGCAACATAGAGTAAAAAGGCTACAAGAAGAGCTGTTATGATGATCGATCCAACCATTACATAGATCGATACAGCCATATACTCCATCTTTGTTGGGTAGAGAATTTTGTGGATCGCCTGATATAAAATAAACAGTGCAGAGATAGAGATGATACTCCCCTCAATCACTGCAGCAAGAGGTTCTAGTTTGCTTCTGCCAAAATGAAACTCTTCATCAGGATCTTTTTCAGCATTGTGCAGAGCAAAATAGTTAAAGAGTGAAACGGTAAGATCAAGCAGACTATCGATTGCAGAGGCTAACACGGCGATACTGCCACTGAAAATCCCGACACTCATCTTAAAAAGCACCAAAAGTGCTGCAACCGAAGTGGAGACAACGGTTGCTTTTTTCTCTAATCTCATTCTAACTTTATCCTTAAGATATTTGGTTACAATTGTACAAAAACTTTTGAAGTGTAGAGCTTAAATGGATATACAAGAGATAAAACAAGAGCGACAAAAGTGGCTTACTTGGAAAAATATTGCTCCCTTGCGTCAAGCGTTAGAGAGTCTGCCTGATGTTACGTGTAATGTTGTTTATGGTGATGTGATAAAAATAAAGACAGATTTGCCTCATGAGCAGATTTTAAGTACGGCAAAAATGATGATGCCTTGGAGAAAAGGACCATTTCAAGTTGGTGATGTTTTTATCGATGCGGAGTGGAAAAGCAACATCAAGTATAATCTCATCCGAAAACATTTTGATTTAAAAGATAAAAAAGTTGCCGATATAGGGTGCAACAATGGTTACTATATGTTTCGTATGCAAGAGGATGAGCCGAAACTTTTAGTGGGTTTTGATCCCTCACCGCTATATAAAACGCAGTTTGATTTTATCAACCATTTTGCAAAAACCGACATTGTTTATGAGCTTTTGGGTGTGGAGCATCTGGAGTTTTATGAGCAAAAGTTTGATCTGATCTTTTGTCTTGGGGTGTTGTACCACAGAAGTGATCCGGTCTCAATGCTTAAATCTCTTTACAGAGGGCTTGAGAGTGAGGGTGAAGTGATTTTGGATACTTTTTACATTGATGGCAAAGAGGAGATGGCACTTTGTCCAAAAGGTAGCTATTCCAAGATACCAAACATCTACTTTGTCCCAACAATTGTAGCTTTGAAAAACTGGTGCCTTCGAGCAGGATTTGAGCGTTTTGAGGTGCTTGAGACCTCTGTAACTGATGTGGGTGAGCAGAGAAAAACGGAGTGGATCGAGGGGCAGTCGCTGGAAGATTTTTTAGACCCCAAAGATGTAAGTAAAACGGTGGAAGGCTACCCTGCACCACAAAGAGTGTATGTGAGACTAGTTAAAAAGAGGAAGGAAAAGAGATAATGGCTGAGCAGATAAAACTTCACCAAGAGAAGACGGATACTGAGGTTGAGGAGTATCGTGGGTCAGAGCAGGTTCTGATCAAAACACATGAGAGGATCAACCAGGAGTTTAGTGGTGAGATTGTTGTGATGGAGGTTGGTTATATCGAGCTTCGACTCACGACGACGATCGATATGCTTGCTGATGATGTTGGGCTGATTCATGGTGGGTTTATCTTTAGTGCGGCTGATTATGCAGCGATGCTTGCAGTTAATGAGCGCAATGTTGTGCTAGTGGCAGTTGATTGTCAGTTTCTCTCCCCCGTAAAACTGCATAATGAGGTGCATGTGATCGCGCGTGTTAGGCATAAAGAGGGGCGAAAACGCAATGTGCATGTAACAGCATCGGTTTTGGATGTCAAGGTGTTTGAGGGGGAGTTTAAAACGGTAGTAACTGAGAAACATGTTCTTAAGCTCAAACTCCTTCAAGATGGGAAAGCACAAAACAGTGGAACCCCAAAGGATGACTAATCCTTAGAGCATCTTTATCCAGTAATCTGCGTTACGTTGCTCCTTTTTTATTGTGGTTGTATTACCATGACCTGGGTAGATTGTTTTGTCGTAATTGAGTTGTTTAAATCTTTCTAAAGATCGTTTCATATCATTGGGATTTGAGTAAGGAAAATCGGTGCGTCCAATGCTTTGCTCGAAGATAAAATCTCCACTAAACATCGCATCACCTATCTCAATGGTGCTACACCCAGGGCAGTGACCCGGAAAGTGGCGAAATTTCACTTTAACACCATCAAAATCAAACTCTTCATCACCCACAACTTCGACATCGGGTGTTGAGGGTGGCAGATCTGGCATCCAATTACTGCTTTTTAGTAGCATCACATCACCTTGTGGGGTGTAGAGTTTGACACCTAGCTCTTTTTGCAACTCTGCATTGCTCCATACATGATCAAAATGCCCATGAGTGTTCAAGATCGCTACAGGGTTGGTGATATTGTCCTTGACCCACTGTGTTGCTCCAACACCGGGGTCGATGATAAAATCTTTGCCATCAACTGTGACGATGTAACAGTTGGTTTGATACGCTCCCATGGGTTGTACGTTTATTCTCATTTTCATCTCTTTTTTAGCGCGATTATAGCATCATTACACTATGAATTTTTATAAAGAATTAGAGTTAGTTTTACTGGCTGGTACGCCAAATCATAAGATAGAGCTTTTTAAGAAATTTTATAAGGCTTACAAAAAGGGTGAAGTAGAGTTTGAAAAAAGCTACACTCCTATCGATTTTACAAAACCCTCTTATGAATCGTTTTGCACGGTAGTTGCACCCCAAAAAGTTCCAAAGCGCTCCAACCTTACCACGAAAGAGGGACAGATCAATCTGCTGCATGCTGTTGCGCATATTGAATACTCTGCGATCGATCTTGCTCTTGATGCGGCGTACAGATTTCAAAGCTTGCCAAAAGAGTACTATGATGACTGGCTAGAGGTGGCAGATGATGAGGTGCGCCACTTTAAGATGCTCCACACTCTTTTAGAAGAACTTGGGGCAAAGTATGGTGATGTTGCCGTGCATAACTCTTTGTTTGAAGCGAGTCAAAAAACGCAACACTCCTTTTTGGAGCGTATGGCGGTAGTGCCGAGATATCTTGAGGCAAATGGGCTTGATGCCACACCGATGATACTGCAAAAACTGCAAAACTACCCAAGAGTGGAGTTTTTACAGAAGATCAAAGAGAAATTATATATCATACTTGCTGAAGAGATCGATCATGTCAAAAAAGGGGACAGGTGGTTTCGCTATGCTTGCAAGCAGCAAAATAAACCGCAAAGCATCTACTTTGAGATCATCTACAGGTACTACCCAAGAGGTTTTCTGCGCCCAGATGATCTAAATATAAAAGCCAGAAAAGAAGCCGGCTTTACATGTAACGAACTTAAGCAGATGGCAAATAAAGAGGTTTGTTAAAAGGTTAGATCCTTAAAAAAATATTATTAACTAAAACTAGTTATAATTTAAATCATTAATAGTTTTTAAAGGTTTATAATTACAGCATGAAAAAATATGCACAGATCACAGACTATCTTGTCGCTTTTTTGCAAGATGAAGTAACCAAGACGGGTCTGAAAAAAGTTGTCGTTGGACTGAGTGGCGGGTTAGACTCTGCCGTGGTGGCAGTACTTGCACAAAAAGTGTTTGGGGATGATCTTTTGTGCATCAAGATCCCTTCACACTACTCTTCACAAAGTTCACTCGATGATGCAGACGAGTTGTGCAGAGATTTTGGCTTACGCAATGAAACGCACTCGATCGAGCTGATGCTCAGAGCGTATGAGCAACTTCATAGTGATATGGACAATCTGCGCAAGGGAAATGTTTCTGCACGACTGCGTATGGCGACACTTTTTGATATCTCTGCGCGTGAGGATGCTTTGGTGCTTGGCACGAGCAATAAAAGTGAGTTGATGCTTGGGTATGGAACACTCTACGGAGATCTAGCAAGTGCGATCAATCCAATAGGTGACATGTACAAAAGTGAAGTGTTTGAACTCGCTCGCTATCTTGGTGTTTCAAAATGTATCATCGAAAAGCCACCATCAGCCGATCTGTGGGCAGGGCAGAGTGATGAAGCTGATTTGGGTTATACTTACGAGCAGTTAGATGGTGCGATGAAACTCTATGTCGATGAGCGATTAAGTCGCGATGCAGTGATAGCCAGAGGAATAGATGCAAAGATGCTCGATATGATCATTAGCCGTATTTTTAGAAACCATTTTAAAAGAAAGATGCCGGTGATTGCCAAGCTGACATCAAGAACACTTGGACATGACTTTAACTATCCAAGAGATATAACACTCTAAAGGAGAGAAGATGGAGTTGATCCCATTTAGTAAATACGAAAGCAGTAGAGAGGCTCACTCCAATGTAAGTGATGCGCTCGATGGTGAAGATATCGATCAGGTTGCAGAGCTTGAGAGTGAGTTTGCCGATTATGTCGGTGCCAATTATGCGTTGGCAACTTCGCATGGTACCTCTGCATTGCATTTAGCGATGCTTGCACTTGATCTTAAACGTGGTGATAAGGTGGTGTGCTCAGTCAATGCTCATCCAAATGTTCCTGAAGTGGTTCGCCATTTCGATGCGGAGCCTGTCTTTATCAATATCAATGATGTTGACTATACGATGAACCTTGATAAGCTTGAGGCATATCTTGAGGATAACAAGTCAAAAAAACTCAAAGCGGTAATTGTTACACATGTTGGTGGTACGACGGTTGATCTTGAGAGAGTTTACAATATGGGCAATCTTTATAATGTCAAGATTGTAGAGGATGCCTGTGATGCGCTAGGTGCGACATACAAGGGGCAAAAGATCGGCTCAACGGGTGCTGATATTGTTTGCTTTAACTTCTCTCCACATCTAAGAAAAAATATCTGTAACGGTGGGATGCTTGTAACGAATGATGATGAGATTATGGAGCGTGCAAGACTGCTTGCAAACCATGCTATGGTGCGTGATAAGGATGCTTTGGAGTATATTTACGATGTGGTGGATATTGGCAATGACTACTCCCTTTCACAACTCAATGCAGCATATATTCGAGCACAAATTCAAGAGCAAGACGATGCGATAGTTAGACAACAAGAGATCGCAAAAAGGTACTCTGCAGCTTTAGATGGAGTTGAACATATAACGATCCCAGATATGAGTAATGAGGAGCATCCGTTTTCTCTTTATATTATCAAGATCGATAAAAACCGTGACTCGTTTGCCGTTGAGCTTAAAGAAGAGGGGATCATCGCCGGTGTGCATTATATCCCACTGCATCTTTTAAGCTACTACAAGTCAAAATACTCGTTGCGTATCAACGACTTTCCTGTAGCGCTTCGCTCATACCAGCAAGTGCTTTCACTGCCGATCTATGCACAGATGAGTGATGCAGAGGTTGAGCGTGTGATTGAAGCGGTAAAAAATATCGCTAAAACAAGAGTGTAATTGAAAAAAGAACTTGTGTTTTGGGTTGAGGGGTATCTCTACAACCCAACTTTTTTGCAAAAACTTCTCTCCTTTTTACTTTACCCTTTAAGCCTTTTGTATTGTTTTGTGATGTGGGTTCGTTATAAAATGGCAAAAGAGCAAGATTTTGGGGTCGATATCATCAGTGTTGGCAACTTGATCGTAGGTGGTAGTGGCAAAACACCACTTGTAACAGCTCTAGCTCAAAATAAAAAAGATGTTGCGATCGTGCTTCGTGGGTATGGCAGAGACTCCAAAGGGATGGTCGTTGTCAAAGATCAACACAACATTCTTGTCGATGTCACACAAAGTGGCGATGAGGCGATGATCTATGCCAAAAAGCTTCCTAAAGCGATTGTGATTGTAAGTGAAGATCGCACAAAGGGGATTCAAAAGGCTAAAGAGATGGGGGCAAAAACGATCTTTTTGGATGATGGATACTCCAAACACTCCATCAAAAAACGCGATATTCTCATCGATGTAGCGACAAAAAACAATTTTTGCCTTCCAAGCGGAGCTTATCGTGAGAGACTATGGCGAGGCAAAGAGGCAGTAGTGGTGCAAGAGGGGGTTGATTTTGTAAGAAAAACAGAGCTGATAAACCCTACAAAAAAGATGAGTTTTGTTACCGCCATCGCAAGACCGCAAAGAGTTGAGCAATATCTGCCTGAGGGCGTTGTAGCAAAACACTACTTTGAAGATCATCACACTTTTACCAAAGAGGAGTTAGAAAACATTCTCAAACAAGATGCAACCTCCTCTTTGTTGGTAACCTTTAAAGATTTTGTAAAGATAGAACACTTTGATCTGCCTTTGTCGTTGCTGGATTTGGAGCTTGAGTTGCAATCTACTTTGCAACAACAGATCTTTGAATAAAACGACTTAATTAAAAAAATGGGTGCTTACTTTTCTACTTTTTCTTATAATTCACAAGATAATAATCAACTAAAT